>NZ_JBEYFP010001354.1:0-1182 GCF_040634455.1 Kitasatospora sp. NPDC007106 | reverse complement strand
GGCAGAAGGGATGCCCGGCGGGGTCGAACAGCATCCGGGCGTCCTACTGCGGCGGGTGACCGGCCACGGTGGCCCCCGGCGCGACCGTCCCGGCGACGGCCGAGGCCGCCCCGCCGACCTGGACGTCGAGGTGCATCATCGGCCGCTGCTCCCCGGCGACCGGTGGCTGGCGGCCGGCGGACGGACCGGGGCGGCGGCCGTCCGCCTGCTGGAGGACGAGGAGGGGCCCCACAGGAAGCCGCCACGACGGCCGTTCCTGGCGCCTCGGTCGTCGTTCCCCAGCGCATCCCACCGGTTCGCGATCTCGCGCCGGTGGCCCGCCCGACGACGACGATCGCGTCGCGCGCCTTTCTCGGCCGGCCGTCCGGACCGCCGCGGCGGTCCGGGCGTTCACGGCCTGTCGACGCGGAAGTGGTAGCAGCCGTACTCGACCGCCCGGACGTGCACCTGGGCGGTTCCCGGGTCGGCGAACGCCTCGGCGAGGGCGCGGTCGAAGCAGGCGTCGGCGTCCTCGGTCAGCTCCACCAGGCGACCGCCCGTGATGTGCCCGCGGCCGTCGTAGCGGCGGAAGGCGCGCAGGGCGCCGGGGCGGGCCCACGGGTAGCCGGTGGAGTCCGTGGCCGGACCGCCGCAGTCCTCGGCATGGATGAAGACCGGTCCCTGCTCGTCGTACGCCCCGGGCTCGGCGCCCGTCTCCGCCGCCCAGCGGCGCAGCGGGGCGTAGCTGACGAGGGCGATCCGGTCGCCGACGGCGCTCGGGCGCAGGCAGCAGCGGAGCGGGGCGCCGCCCTCGCCGTCCGGGTAGGGGGTCGTCGGGCGGCCCGCGTCGTCGTGGACGCGGAGCTGCTGCAGGGCGGCGGGGGTGATGGGCTGCGGTCGGTAGGTGCTGGTCATGTGCGTCAGCATCGCGCGGTGGGCCGGGGGGTTGCTGGCGGGAATCCGACGGCGCCTTCGGCCGTCCCGGGCGAGCGTGCGCGAGGGATGCCGGGCCCGGTGCCGGACGCGGCTCCGGGTGTGGCGCCGGCGCCGAAAATCGGCCCCCGGTGGGTGGCCGGGGAGGCAGACTGGCAGTAGGCACTGCACCATGCGCCGCAGTCACCGATCCGCCGGACGTTGGGCCACCGATGGACACCACACCGCAGGACCTGCTGGTCGTCGCCGTCGAGGCGGGGGCCGGCCCCC
>NZ_JBEYFP010001353.1:0-1183 GCF_040634455.1 Kitasatospora sp. NPDC007106 | reverse complement strand
CCGACGCCCGCACGGACCTCCCCGACACGTCCGCCGAGCCCGTGCCCCAGCGCTGGCGCGCCCTGGTGGTCTGCCTGATCGCCGGCTTCATGACCCTGCTCGACGTCAGCATCGTCAACGTCGCCCTGCCGACCGTCCGCACCGGCCTGCACATGACGCAGAGCGGCCTGCAGTGGGTGCTCAGCGGCTACGCGCTGGCCTTCGGCCTCGCCCTCGTGCCGGCCGGCCGGCTCGGTGACGCCCGGGACCGGCGCGCCGTCTTCCTGACCGGCCTCGCCCTGTTCACCGCGGCCAGCGCCCTGTGCGGCGCCGCCCAGAACGAGGCCTGGCTGATCACCGCCCGACTGGTCCAGGGCCTCGCCGGCGGCATCATCGTGCCGCAGGTCTCCGGCTTCATCCAGACCTCCTTCCCCGGCCCCGAACGCGGCCGGGCCTTCGGGATGCTCGGCGCCGTCATCGGCATCTCCACCGCAGTCGGCCCGCTGCTCGGCGGACTGCTCATCGAACTCGCCGGTCCGCAGCACGGCTGGCGCTGGGTCTTCCTGGTCAACGTCCCGATCGGCGTCGCCGCGCTGCCGGTCGCCCGCCGCCTGCTGCCGGACCCGCCGCCCCGCCCCGCCGGCCGCGTCCGCCACAGCGACCTCGACCCGGTCGGCATCCTGCTGCTGGGCGTCGGCACCACCGCCCTCCTGCTGCCCTTCGTCCAGGAGCAGTGGCACGACCGGGCCCGCTGGCTGCTGCTGCCCTTCGCCGTCCTGTTGCTCACCGCCTTCGCCGCCTGGGAGAGCAGGTACGGGCGCCACCGCGAACCGCTGGTCAGCATGGACCTCTTCGCCCGCCGCTCCTACGCCGCCGGCACCCTGCTCTCATTGCTGTACTTCGCCGGGTTCACCTCGGTCTTCTTCGTCTTCACGCTCTACCTGCAGGCCGGGCTGCACTACACCGCGCTCGCCGCGGGACTGGCGATCACCCCGTTCGCCGTGGGCTCCGCGGTGGCGGCGGCCGTCGGCGGCCGGCTGGTCGCCCGCCGCGGGCGGCGGCTGGTCGCGCTCGGCCTGGCCTCCGTGCTGGTCGGCCTGGGCGGCGCCGCGCTCGCGGCCCACCTGACCTCGGGCGACAGCACCGGCTGGGCCACCGCCGCGCCGCTGCTGCTCGCCGGCGCCGGCAGCGGCCTGGTCATCGC
>NZ_JBEYFP010001352.1:0-1187 GCF_040634455.1 Kitasatospora sp. NPDC007106 | reverse complement strand
GAGGTCGAGGATGTCGTTGATGAGCTGGAGCAGGTCGGAACCGGCGGAGTGGATGATGCCCGCGTACTCGACCTGCTTGGCCGTCAGGTTCCGGGTGGGGTTCTGGGCGAGCAGCTGGGCGAGGATGAGCAGGCTGTTGAGCGGGGTGCGCAGCTCGTGGCTCATGTTGGCGAGGAACTCGGACTTGTACTTGGAGGCCAGCGAGAGCTGGTGGGCGCGGTCCTCCAGCTCCTGGCGGGCCTGCTCGATCTCCAGGTTCTTGGTCTCGATGTCGCGGTTCTGCGCGGCCAGCAGGGCGGCCTTCTCCTCGAGTTCGGCGTTGGAGGACTGCAACTCCTCCTGCCGGGACTGGAGTTCGCGGGAGCGGGTCTGGAGTTCGGCGGTCAGCCGCTGGGACTCGCCGAGCAGTTCGTCGGTGCGGGCGTTGGCGAGGATGGTGTTGACGTTGACGCCGATGGTCTCCATCAGCTGGTCGAGCAGGCCGCGGTGGACGGCGGTGAAACCGTGCACGGTGGCGAGTTCGATGACGCCGAGCACCTGGTCCTCGGCCAGGATCGGGAAGACCACGAGCTCCAGCGGGGTGGTGCTGCCGAGGCCCGAGGAGACGGTGACGTAGTCGCCGGGCAGCCGGTCGACCACGATCATGCGCTTGCTGCGGGCGGCCTGACCGACGAAGGACTCGCCGAGGCGGAAGCGGGCGGGGGCCTGTCCGGGCCGGTGCGCGTAGGAACCGACCAGGGCCAGTTCGGTGCCCTCGGGGGTGTCCTCGGCGAGGTAGAACGCGCCGTACTGGGCGCCGACCAGCGGGGTGAGCTCGTCCATCACGACCTCGGCGACCACGGCGAGGTCGCGGCGGCCCTGCATCAGGCCGGAGATGCGGGCCAGGTTGGTCTTCAGCCAGTCCTGCTCCTCGTTGGCCCGGGTGGTCTCGCGCAGCGACTCCACCATGAAGTTGATGTTGTCCTTGAGGTCGGCGACCTCACCGGAGGCGTCGACGGTGATCGACCGGGTCAGGTCGCCGGCGGCCACCGCGCTGGCCACCTCGGCGATCGCCCGGACCTGCCGGGTGAGGTTCCCGGCGAGGCCGTTGACGTTCTCGGTGAGGCGCTTCCAGGTGCCGGAGACGCCCTCGACCTCGGCCTGGCCGCCGAGGGTGCCCTCGGTGCCCACCTCCCGGGCCACCCGGG
>NZ_JBEYFP010001351.1:0-1189 GCF_040634455.1 Kitasatospora sp. NPDC007106 | reverse complement strand
GCAGCCTCTGCACCCAGATCAATCGCTGGGCCGAAGAACACATGCTGGTCAGAGAGGGGCGAGGAAGATACCGGCTGGCTCCCGAATGGCTGCCGGACGCCCCGCCCGACTGATCAACTTGCCACGGGCGGCAACGGGTTAACTCCGTGGCATTGCCTGTACAAGACCGAGCTGATCAAGCCCCAGCGGCCCTGGCGCACGCTCTCCGAGGTTGAGCTCGCCACCGCCGAGTGGGTGGACTGGTACAACCATCGCCGACTCCACGGTGAGATAGGCCACGTCCCACCCGCCGAATACGAAGCTAACTACTACCTGTCCGCCACGAAACCGCTGGTCACAGCCACATCGTAGAGTCTCCAGCCAAGCCGGTGCGGTTCAGTTTCCCCTGCCGCTTCCCCTCCCGTGTCCCCCGTCCAGGCCGAGTGCCCCGGGGAGAACCAGAAACCCACGGAGAGGGGTCGCTCGCGCTGGTCCATGAGCTTGCGGGTGGTGCTGTCGATCGCGGCGATGTGGTCCGCGTCGAAGGCGTGCCGCATGCCCAAGGCGTAGACCGTGACGCCGATGCCGATGCCGAAGGACTTGGTGCCGACGAGGTGGTGCGAGGGGGCGACGACGGCAACCAGCGTGACCCAGCCGACGGCATGCAGGGCGACGATGAAGCCGCCCGTCCCGGTCAGCCTCCGCCACTCCTGACGGGTGATCGGAGCCACGGCCCTCGCACGGCCGGACTTTGGTGCGGGCTGGGAGCGGGCTACGAACGAGGAGGTCACGGACGTCCTTCCTGTCTCGGCGGCGAGACGCTGCATCCTGGTGCATCACTCCCGTAGTTGCACGATTCCCGTGGGGAGAGGCCGTGTCACGGGGCGCGTCGGGGGCGCGATGAGATTCACCACCGGCGCCTTCGACCCGAAGCTACCGGCGATCCGATGCTCGACCCGCAGGCGCGGATGCCCGCGCGTCGTTGCTCCGCGGGGGTGGTCTCGTCTGCCGATCGGCATGGTGGCCACTGCCCGGGAGCTCGTGGCCGCGATGGTGGTGTGGGCCGTCTTCTCGGCCTCATCCTCTTCTCGCCGGCCGGGCGCTTCGCGGCTGCGGCGGCCGGCCCGTCCCCGGAGGCCCAGCGTGCTGGTCCCACGACCTCTCTTCCGGGCAGGTGCGGCGGTGTCAGGCGCGCTGTGCCTGCTCAGCC
>NZ_JBEYFP010001350.1:0-1192 GCF_040634455.1 Kitasatospora sp. NPDC007106 | reverse complement strand
TGCCGTGCGGCCTCCGCGGCGGCCGCCGAGCCCGCGGTCGCGTCCGCCGAACGGGCGGGCGAGGCGATCACCGCGAGCAGCAGGCCGTCCTCGCCCTCGCCGAACCGGGTCACCAGCAGGGCGTCGCGGCGCGGCTCGCCGCGGAACCGGGCGGAATCGCCCCGGACGGAGGCCGCCCGCAGTATCGCCGGGCCGTACTGGGCGCCCTCCAGGACGGTGTCCGGCACGATCACGTCCAGGTCCGCCGGATCGGCGGCGGGCAGCGCGGTGGGCTCCGGGCCGTACGTCGGAGGCCGCTCCCCCACGTGCGGGACGGGCGGCGCCAGCGGGACCCGCCGCGGGGCCGGACGGGACCGGTCCTCGGCGGGCTCCGCGGCAGCGGCCCCGGCCGGGGCACGGTCTGCCGGGGCACGGTCTGCCGGGGCCGAGGGGGTGGACGGCTCCGCGCGGTCGGCGCCGGTCGGTGCCGGCTTGCGCAGGACCACCGCCGGGCCGGGCTCCGGGGTGGACGGCTGCCCGGCGGGCCGCAGGTCGGCGGCGGGCTCGGGCTGCGGCTCGAACCGTGACGCGGGCTGGGGTGCGGGCTGGGGTGCGGGGGTCGACTGCGGTGCGGGGGCGGACCGCGGTGCGGGGGTGGCGGGCCGGCGGACCGTCCCCAGGGTCATCGTCGGGTCGGGCTCGGCATCGTCGACGGGCGCGGCCGCCACGGGGGCGGGATCCGGCGCCGGGCCGGGATCGCGTGCGGGGCGGCGGACCGTCCCGAGCCTCATGGTCGGCTCGGGTTCGGGCTCCGCGTCCTCAGCAGCCAGGGCCGGGGAGGGGACGGCTTCCCCGGCGGCGGCAGGTGCGGGCCGCGGGCCGCCGATCACACCTGCGGCCATGTCGAACCAGTCGTCGACGCTCGGCTCGTCGATGCTCGGCCCGTCGATGCCGGTTCCCTCGGCGGCGGGCCCGGCGACACCGAGCTCGTCGAGGAGGGGCTCGTCGACGAGGGGCTCCACCGCGGCGGGGCTCCGCCGCCCCGCGTTCCCCTTCTCCTTCTCCGCGTTCGCAGCCGAGGCCCAGTGCGGCCGGGACGGGGCCCGTCCCGGCGCCGGCCGACATTACTCGCTGGCAACACAGAACAAGGGTTGCGCTCGTTGCGGGACTTAACCCAACATCTCACGACACGAGCTGACGACAACCATGCACC
>NZ_JBEYFP010001349.1:0-1193 GCF_040634455.1 Kitasatospora sp. NPDC007106 | reverse complement strand
CCCGGTGCAACGCCGAGAACGCGTCCTCGCCGGCCTCGACGAGGCCGCCGGGCAGTGAGTGCTGCACTCCGTCCGGCCGTTGGCGGCGGATCAGGCACACGGCGTCACCGGCGACCAGCAGTGCCCCCACCCTCACCTGCGCCCGTTGCACGGCTCCACCTCTCCCCTGCTGTTCAGCAGACGTTCCGTGAGATCGGGTCGGCTCGGGCCACGTGGTCGAGGACCTGCCGGAGTTCGCCGATCAGCGCGGTCGCGCCGGCGGCGGCGAGGCGGTCGGCGGGCATCAGTGCGGTGTAGCCGAGGACGTCCATGCCCGCGGCCCGTGCGGCGAGGACGCCGTTGGGGCTGTCCTCGACGACCAGGCAGTCCTCGGGGGCGACGCCCATCGCCCGGGCGGCGTGCAGGAAGAGGTCCGGCGCGGGCTTGCCGATGCCGGCGACGTCCTCGGCGCTGAAGACCAGCGGGGCGGGCAGGTGCGGGCGCAGGCCGGAGCGGTCCAGGGTGAGGTCGATCCACGCGTGGTCGGAGGAGGAGGCGAGGCAGTAGCGCAGCTCGCGCCGTTCCAGTTCGGCGAGGAGCTCGGCCGCGCCGGACGAGGCGTCGACGCCCTGCTGGAACGCGGCGAAGACGCGCTCGTGGCAGCGGGCGGTGAAGTCCTCCGGCAGGGCGCCGCCGTACCGGTCGGCGACGACGGTGTGCACGTTGCGCCCGGCGTTGCCGAGGAAGTGGTGGAACGACTCTTCGAGCGTGGTCGGGTAGCCGAGCTCGGTGAGGTAATCGGAGAGCACGCGGTGCGCGGTGTGCTCGCTGTCGACGAGCGTTCCGTCGTTGTCGAAGATCACCATCTGGTAGGCCACCCCGGCAGGCTACCGGGCGGGTGCCGAGCCGCGACCACGTGACCGTCCGTCAGGCGTCGTCGCCCGGCCGCAGCGGGTGCCGGACCCGGACGTCGGGTTCGACGTGGACCGCCTCGTCGTGGGCGAGGTCGACGTGCACGGGCACGGGCACGGGCACCGGCGCGCCGGGCACCTCGGTGGCGCCGTCGCGGTCGAAGGGCAGGCCGGTCCACTGCCGCCACTGGCCGAGCGGCCCGCTGACGGTCATGGACGCCGGCGCGGCCACACGGTTCCGCACGAGTGACCGCAAGCGATTCCCCGGGCCGGCACCCCACCCACCGCAACAATTTCGCACCA
>NZ_JBEYFP010001348.1:0-1194 GCF_040634455.1 Kitasatospora sp. NPDC007106 | reverse complement strand
CCGCGGCCGGTCCCGCCGGTCCGGCTGGTAGTCCGAGCCGAACTCCTCCCGGATGTCCTCCAGCAGCGCCGTCGCGATGGCGCGGTCGAAGTCGTCGCCGCCGAGCAGGTTGTCGCCCTCGATGCCGAGCACCGACACCGAGCCGGGCACCAGCAGCAGGATCGAGATGTCGAAGGTGCCGCCGCCCAGGTCGTAGACCAGGACGGTGCGTCCCTCGTCACCGGCCTCGATCGTCATCCCGTAGGCGAGGGCGGCGGCGGTCGGCTCGTTGATCACCCGCAGCACGTGCAGACCCGCCATCCGGCCGGCCTCCCGGGTCGCCGCGACCTGGCGTTCGCTGAAGTACGCGGGCACCGTGATGACGGCCCGGTGCAAGGGCTCGCCGAGGCGCTGCTCGGCGTCCTCCTTCAGCCGGTGCAGGACCATCGCCGAGATCTCGATCGGCGTGTAGGAGCGGCCGTCGAACCAGACGTTCACGTCGCCGTCGGTGCCCGCCGTCACCTTGTAGTCGACCTCGTCGAGCGCCGCCTGCACCTGCGGGTCACGGAACTTGCGGCCCATGAACCGCTTGACCGACCGGATCACGTTCTCGCCGTCGAGGGCGAGCCGGCTCCGCGCGTTCGACCCGACCAGCAGTTCGCCCTTGCGGCCGCGGCCGACCACCGAGGGCGTGCCCTCCTGGTTCTGCATGTTGATGACGATCTCCGGCTCGCCCCGGCGCAGTTGGGCCACCACGGAGTTAGTGGTGCCCAGGTCGATACCGAGAGTGCGGTACATGTCGTTCCCCTCTTGTCCCCTGTGTGTCTAGCGCTTGCGTCGCTTGGCCCGCGAGGACCTCGACCAGTTCTTGCGGTTCCTGCCCCCGGCGGCGGCCCTGCCGGTGCCCGCGGGGGCGGCCGGAGCCTCTCGGGCCGCCGCCTGCTCGGCGCCCTCGTGGTTCGGGCCGGCCTCGGCGGTCTCGTCGGTCCCGCCGGTCGAGGCGGTCCCGGCGCTTGCGGTGTCTGCGGCGCCTGCAGTGTCTGTGGGGTCCACGGCGCCCACGGCACCCAGGGCGCCCACGGTGGTCCCGGGCAGCTCCGCGGACGGCGGCGGGGGAGCGGTGGCGACCACCACCTGCGCCCGGCGCAGCACCTCGTCGTTCCAGAAGAAGCCGGTGACCACGCTCTGGACGACCGTCTCCGGCTCCAGCCCGGT
>NZ_JBEYFP010001347.1:0-1195 GCF_040634455.1 Kitasatospora sp. NPDC007106 | reverse complement strand
CGACCCGCACGCCTCCCCGGGCCAGGACGTCGAGGACCTGGGCGAACAGGTCGCGGGGGCGGCCGTCCCACGCGAGGCGCCGTGAGAGGTGCTCGCGGGCGGTCGCGGCCTCCCGCCAGACCAGGGTGGCAGGGGCAGTGTGGCCGAAGGTGCCGCGCAGGCAGTCGACGAGGGCATCCAGGCAGCCGCCGAAGTAGCCGCCCGGCCCGTTCACCGCCTCGCCGAGCGCCAGGTGGAGGCCCGCTTCGTCGGTGACGTGGCGGCCATCGAGTTCGTACGTGCGGCCGGCCGGCAGGTCGGGACGGACGCGCCGGCAGGAACGGTCCCGTACGACGTCGAGCCAGACCTCGCGGCGCCGGGTGTCGAGGCCCGCCCAGGCGCCCGGGGCGTCCGGCGGCCCGGCGAGCCACCGTTCGAGGACGGGGCGGGCGTGCACGGGAACGGGAGTGAAGTCCGTCCCGTCGAGTTCGAGGTCGACCAGGTCCGCACCATAGGCGGACGGGTACCAGGCGATGATCCTGGTCCGGAGCGGCAGGTCGGTGAACGGATCGCCGTGGTCGTCGCGTATCTCCAGCGCCGCCTGCTCCAGGTCCAGTGCCTTCCTCGTCCCCTTCATCAGGGCCGCCCGGAGCAGGTCACCCGGGAGGAGCCCCCGCAGGACGAGTGGGGGCGCCGGCCGGTCGGCCGGCAGCACGCGGGTGAACTCCCGGCAGGAGCCCAGCCACCGCTGCCCGTCGTGCACCCGGACCCGGCCCCGGTGCCCCTCGGGCGGCCCGAGGTGGTCGTCGAGACCGGTCAGCACGAGGCTGTCCGCCGCCGGCCGACCCGGGCACTCGGCGTCCTCCACCAGCCAGGGGTCGAGCGTCTCGTCCTCCGGCACCAGCCACACCCGGCTGCCGATCCAGCCCCGCACCTCCGCCTGCGGAGCCCAGCCGAACAACTCGTACGTCGCACGGCGGGGTTCGCCGAACAGCCCGTCCACCTCGGCGCAGACACCCCAGGCGGGGCCGTGCTCCGGCCCGGCCGCCGTGTGGCGGGTCAGCAGCCGGTGGTTCCCGTCCTCGTGCACGGTGGGTATCCTGCCGGGTCCGGCCGCCCGTGGCGACGGCATTTCCCCGGCCCGCGGGACGGACCGGCCCGCCGCCGGACCGTCCGATACCGGACCGTCCCGATACCGGCCCCGGCCGGCCCGGGG
>NZ_JBEYFP010001346.1:0-1198 GCF_040634455.1 Kitasatospora sp. NPDC007106 | reverse complement strand
GCGCGCGGCGCGCCGCGCGGGGTCCGCGCCGTCGCGGCCGTGACGATCGTCGCGGGCGAGGTGCTGCAACAGCTCGACGCGGGCCGGGGCCGCCGCCCGAAGCAGTCGGGCGGCGACGGCGACTGAGGCGCGCCGCGCCGTCGCATCCCGTGGCGAGGTCCGCCCGGCGGGCGGCGGCCCGCTCCCGTACGGGGCGCGCCGCCTCGGGCCGGAGGTCTGGACCATTTGACTTCGAGTGCACTCCAGCAACCAAACTGTCGCCCGCGGGCCGCAGTTGGCGGTCCGTGGGAGGAGAACTGGCATGCAGTACCGCACGATCGGCACCGACCCGAAGACCCGCCGCGAGGTCAGTGTGCTCAGCCTCGGCGCCATGCTGATGGGAACGCTGACCGACGAGGCCACCTCGTTCGCCGTGCTGGACCGCTACGTCGAGGCCGGCGGTACGTTCATCGACACCGCCAACAACTACGCCTACTGGATCGACGGCAGCCAGGGCGGCACGAGCGAGGAGCTCATCGGCCGCTGGCGCCGCAGCCGGGGCATCACCGACGAGGTGGTGATCGCCACCAAGCTCGGCGCCCGGCCGCTCGCGCCCGGCACCGGCTACGTGGAGAACGGCGAGGGACTGTCGGCCGAGATCATCAGGGAGCAGTCCGAGCGGAGCCGGCAGCGGCTCGGCGTCGAGAAGCTCGACCTGCTGTACGCGCACATCGAGGACACCCGGGTGCCGCTGGCCGAGACGGTCGAGGCCTTCGGCGCACTGGTGGACGAAGGGTCCGTGGGCCTGCTGGGCGTCAGCAACCACTGGAGCTGGCGGATCGAGCGGGCCCGCAACCTCGCGGCGGCGGCCGGGCTGCCCGGGTACGAGGTGCTCCAGTACAGCCACAGCTACTTCCGCCGGCGGGCCGACCTGCCGGGCGCACTCGGCCCCGACGGCGACCAGGGCGCGGTTGCGGGCGACCTGCTGGCCTACGTCCGGGAGAACCCCTCGCTCGCACTGGTCGCGTACTCGCCGCTGCTCGGCGGCGGCTACGTCCGGGCGGACAAGCCGCTCGGTGCGGCCTTCGACCATGCCGGCACCCCCGCCCGGCGGGCCGCGCTGACCGCGGTGGCGGCCGAGACCGGAGCCACCGTCAACCAGGTGGTGCTGGCCTGGCTGATCGGCGGCGAGGTCCCGGTCGTCCCGCTGGTCGGTGCC
>NZ_JBEYFP010001345.1:0-1198 GCF_040634455.1 Kitasatospora sp. NPDC007106 | reverse complement strand
GTCGGACGGCGCGACCTCCCCTCCCTCGGGGAGCCTCCACCAGCCAGCCGACTCCTCGGAGAGCCCTTCCGTGTCCAGACTCCTCCACCGCCTCGCCGCCTGCGCGGCCGCCGCGGCCCTGGCCGTCGCAGGACCCCTCGCCACCGGCGCGCACGCCGACACCCCGGCCACCGCCAACCTCGCCACCAACCCCGGCTTCGAGATCCCCCGACTGCCGCTGGACGACTGGGGTTCGATCCCCGGCTGGCAGTGCACGGCCGGCGAGGCCACCATCGGCGGCACGGCCCGCAGCGGCAGCTCCGCCCTCCTCGTCACCCCCGCGGCGGCGGACTCCACCGGGCACTGCGAGCAGGTCCTCAGCGTCCGGCCCGGCACCACGTACACCGTCTCCGCCTGGGTGCGCGGCGCCTACGTCTTCCTCGGCGCCGAAGGCACCGGCCACGACGTCGCACCCGCCTGGACCCCGGACACCGGTGGCGACTGGCGCCCCCTCACCACCACGTTCACCACCGGCACCGCGGTGACCAGCGTCCGCCTCTACCTCCACGGCTGGTACGGCCAGGGCGCCTACGCCGCCGACGACGTCCGGGTGGACGGCCCCGCCCCGGCGCCCGCACGCGCCCTGTGGAACATCCCGACCAGCGACCCCGTCCTCTTCGTCACCGTGGACGACGGCTGGCAGCGCACCCCCGAGGCGGCCGCCCTGATCGCCGCCGGGAAGCTCCCCGTCACCGCCTTCCCGCTGCCGATGCCGCTCGGCTTCGACCCCGACTGGTTCCGCGCCGTCACCGCCGCACCCGGCTCCTCGATCCAGGACCACAGCGTCTCCCACCGCGACCTCACCACCCTGGGCGCCGAGGAGCAGCAGGCGGAGATCTGCGGCGGCCGCGACGCCGCACTGCGGCGCACCGGCACCGCACCGACCGTCTTCCGCCCGCCCTACCTCGCCTGGAACGCCGACACCCTGCAGGCCGCCGCCAACTGCGGCATGACCACGGTGATGACCGCCACCGCCGACTTCAGCTGGGGCGCGTCGAACGTCTACCACGGCGGGCCGCTGCGCCCCGGCGACGTGGTGCTGCTGCACTTCACCGACACCCTCGCGAGCGACCTGGCGCGGGTGCTGGCCGCGGCCGACGAGGCCGGACTGCGGCCCGCGGGCCTCACCGAGTACCTCTCCTGACGGCCGCGGCGGGCC
>NZ_JBEYFP010001344.1:0-1203 GCF_040634455.1 Kitasatospora sp. NPDC007106 | reverse complement strand
CCGTCGGCGCCTGTGCGGTCTGGCCCGCGGGGGCGGTGCTGCCGGGTGCGGCGGCGGGCTCCTCGGCCTTCACCGCCGGCGGTGTGTCCTTCTTGACGTCCACGCCCTTGGGGGGCGCGTCCGGCCCGTGGGTGCAGTTGCCCTCGGCGGTCCGCAGGACGCCGACGCACTTGTCGCCCTTGGGTGCCGCTTTGAGTCCGGTGTACACCAGACCGCGCGGCGGGTCGTTGCTCGGTATCGAGACCACCGGTTCCGGGGCCTTGTCGTGCGCGGGTTCGGCGGCCGGCGCGGACCCGTCGGCGGACACGCCGGCCGCAGCCGTCGTCCGCTCCTCGGTGAAGACGCCGCCCATCGCGGCGCTGCCCACGAAGACCCCCGTTGCGGCCACGACGGCGGCGACCAGCATGACGCGGCCGCCCTTCCGCCGGTTGACCGCTCTTCTACGACCGGACAAAACCAGACCTCATTCCTTGGAGGGGTTGAGTGCCGGGAATCCTGCCAGAACGTTCGATCGACTTGGGTGCACGTGTTCTACGCGCGAAGAAGTACGGGGTTCAACGACTCCACAATTCATCCCGATGATCCGTCAAGTTCATTGTGAAAAAGTGGAGTTGGTCGACAGGCGGAGCATTGGTCCAGACCGATGCATCATCGGATCCGTATGCGACGTAATGCAAACGTTATGTTTCGTGATCTACCGTTAGACGGCCCGTCAAATAGTGAAATTGCACAGAGTAGGTGCAATATCACTCTGCATCATGGCAAGAAGATTCCATTTGGAGATGTCCCAGCCGCACTTATGGGGCCGAGGTGACGGTCCGTCATCACCTCGGCGCGGGGCGGACACAACGGGCACACCCGGATAGCGTGGGCGGATGCCGTTCACGCCGAGTCATCCCGCCGCCGTGCTGCCGCTGATCACCCGCGGGCGGGGCCGCGGGCCGCTGGTGGCCGCCGCCCTGGTCGCCGGGTCGACGGCGCCGGACGTGCCGTACTTCGCCGACTCGGTCGTGCCCGGGGCGTTCGGGCTCGGGGCGGTGACCCACGCCTGGTGGGGCGTGCCGACCGTGGACGTGGCGGTCGCCGCCGTGCTGGTCGGCCTCTGGCACCTGCTGCTGCGCGAACCGCTGGCGGCCCTGCTGCCCGCACGGTGGGTGCCGCAGGTACCGGCCGTCGCACCGCGCGCGGGCGGCAGCGCGCTGC
>NZ_JBEYFP010001343.1:0-1204 GCF_040634455.1 Kitasatospora sp. NPDC007106 | reverse complement strand
GCCCACCGCATGCTGACACACCGTCCCCCGGGCCGAGGCACTCCGCAGGGCGTCCTGGCACTCAGTCGGTCGACGGCGGCTCCAGCGTGACGACCATCTTGCCGAACGCCTGGCCGGCCTCCATCAGCCGGTGAGCTTCCACGATCTCGCCGAAGTGGAACACCCGGGTGGGGCGGGCCCGCAGGGTGCCGGCCTCGACGGCGGCGAAGATGTCGTCCAGGGGGATGTCCGTGAGCGGAAAGGCCGGGCTTCCCAGGACGAAGGCGCTGCCGAAGAAGCTGAGCTGGACTCCGCTGGGCAGGTCGGCGACGGGGTCGAAGTCCGTCACCGGTGCGAATCCGCCGAGGAAGCCGACTTGGCAGACGCGTCCGCGCGGGCGAACGGTGGCCAGCGAGTCGCGGAGCACGGTGTTGCCGACGACGTCGAGCAGTGCATCGACGGCCATGCCCCGGCGTGCGGCCTCGGGTGACAGGTGGCCGTCGTCGACGAGGACGTCGGTGGCGCCGATCTCCTTGAGCAGGGGCACCTGTGCCGGGTTGCGGGTGGTGGCGATCACCTGGGCGCCGTGTTGGACGGCCAGGTTGACGGCGGCCTGTCCGAGGGAGGAGGTCGCGCCTCGGACCAGCAGTGTCTCCTCGGGCTTGAGGGCGAGGTTGCCGTGCAGGGCGCTGTACGCCGTCGCGTACACCTCGGGCACCGCGGCCAGGTCGGTCCACGGCAGCCGGGACCGCACGGCCACCACGTTGGTGGCCGGCACGGTCACCAGTTCCGCGTAGCTGCCGTTGCGAGTGCGGCCCATGCCTCCCAGGATCGCCACCACCCTCGTCCCTGCCGGGAGGTTCCCCGAGGGGTCCGCCTCGACAAGTCCGGCGCACTCGATGCCGGGGACGGCGGCGACCTGTCCCCAGGCGCCGCTGCGCATGTAGGCGTCGGCGTGGTTGAGGCCGAAGGCCTTGACCCGGATGAGGACGTCGCCGTCGGCAGGGACGGGATCGGGCAGTTCGGTGATCGTGAGCACCTCGGGGCCGCCGTGGGTGGATATGACGATGGCCTTCATGCGCGCACCTCATTCTTGAGTGGTTGTTCATCTATTGGGCCGGCGAAAGGGCCACCGTGGTCGGTGGCCCTGGTGTCGTGACGTCAGGAGAGGGCGGCGAAGGCGTTTTCGACGATCGCCCGGAGTACCGCCGCGTCGGGATTCGCC
>NZ_JBEYFP010001342.1:0-1204 GCF_040634455.1 Kitasatospora sp. NPDC007106 | reverse complement strand
GCGCGGATCGCCGCGATCACCGACGACGGCCGGGCCCGGCTCGCCACCGCGGTGCCGCTCTGGCAGGAGGTGCAGTCGAAGTTCGAGGCGGCCTTCGGCGCGGGCGAGGCCGCCGCGCTGCGCACCTCGCTGGACGCCGTCCTCGGCACCGGCTTCGAACCCTGGGCCGAGTAGCGGACGGCGTCCGCGCGGGACGGCCGTCCGGTGCGCGCCCGGCCGCCGGCCGTCAGGCGGACTCGGTGGGCAGGCCGGCCGCCACCCAGTCCTGGATGCCCTCGCGGTACTTGCGGACGTCGGTGTAGCCGAGTGCGGTGAGCCGGTCCGCGACCTGCCCGCTGTTCGGGCAGGCCTCGTTGGAGCAGTAGGTGACGACGGCGGCGCCGAGGTCGGGGAGCAGGCCCGGGGCGAGCGCGTCCACCTCGGCGCGCACCAGCGGGACGGCGCCGGGCAGGTGCTGCGCGGCGTAGTACTCGCCGCCGAGCGTGTCGAGGACGGTGACGGTGCCGGCCTCGATCGCGGCCGCCAGTTCGTCCCGGGTGATGAGCGCGGTCATGTCGTACCTCCACGGGGAGTCGGATTCGGACTATAGTCCGGTTATGGCTTCCGACATTAACGGACCGCAGTCCGGTTCTGCAATCCCCCCGCACCCCGGCGACGCGCCCGCCGCCCGCCCGGTGGACCTCGAACTGCTCCGCACCCCGCCGCCGGTCGAACGCGCCGACGCCGCCCGCAACCGGGCCGCCGTCCTGCAGGCCGCCGCCCGGCTGTTCGCCGAGCACGGCGCGGAAGCCGTCTCCATGGACCAGGTCGCCGCCGCGGCGGGCGTCGGCAAGGGCACGCTCTTCCGCCGCTTCGGCGACCGGTCCGGACTCGCCGCGGCCCTGCTCGACGCCCGCGAGCGCGACCTCCAGGAGGCGATCCTGCGCGGGCCCGCCCCGCTCGGCCCCGGTGACGGCCCCGACCCGGACCCGGCCGACCGGCTCACCGCCTTCACCGACGCCTACCTCGACCACCTGCTGGCCCACCTCGACCTGGTGCGGATGTCCGAGACCGCCGCCCGCGGTGCCCGCTACCGCATCGGCGCCTACCGCTTCTGGCGTCGGTGATCTACTGGGCGCTGAACGAGGCGTCGATCGAGAAGGCGGCCCGGGAGCGGATGCTGGAGGTGGTCACCGAGGTCGACGGCCGGCCGGTGTCCAACTTC
>NZ_JBEYFP010001341.1:0-1205 GCF_040634455.1 Kitasatospora sp. NPDC007106 | reverse complement strand
ACCTTTAAGCCACCTCAAGACCAAAACCGATATATGTTTTGTGTTGTGTGGTGTACAGGGGTGTTCCCTACCGATCCCCCCGCCGGCCGGCCGGCGGCGCACGTCGTCCGGGGCGCGCTCCGGAGCGCCGGGCCCGATCCGGTCGCACTCCGGAGCCCGCGCACGACCGGAATCGGATCTGGATCACCCTTATGAGTGAAGTGACCCGGGCTGCGTTGAGTCACACCGACCACGAAAGTAACTTCAGTTCCGCGAACGAGAGTTGCCCTGACCTGGGGGGTCGGGAAGGGCGCCGGACTCCGGCCCGGGCCGGGCGAGTGGCCCGCGGGCGGTCCGGCGACCGGGCCGCTCTCGTCACTTCCAGGACGACCGGGCCGCGGTGCAGGAGCAGTGGGCACCCGCGGCGTCGACACGAAGGGGTGTGAAGCGATGGGGGCGGGCACACCGCTGCGTTCGGCCTCGGTGGCGGGGTCGGTCGGTGACGGGCCGGATGCGGACGGCACGGCACTGGAGGTCGTGCGGACGGCCGAGGCCGGTGCGCCGGGGCGGGGAGGCGAGGGCGGCCGGGCGGCCGCCGTCGACGGACCCCGGCGCGCCGCCCGGCCGTCCGCGCCGGTGGACCGCGCGGGGAGGCGCGGCGAGCCGGCGGGTGCGGAACTCCGCGGTGGCGGGCGGGGGTTCGCCGAGCCGCCGGTCGGCCCCTTCGAGGGGAGGGGGTCGACCAGGCCCGGGCAGGAGCCCGGGGCACCCGAGCGGTTATCGGCCGCGCTCACCGCGGCCCGCCTCGCCGCACCACCGGGGCCGCGGACGGGCACCGCCGGCACGACGCTGGACGACTGGGTCGCCGAACGGCTCGGCCGGGACGGCGATCCCGGTGTCCCCTGGCCGCAGGCCCGCCCCGTCGCCACCGCGCTGGCCGACCTGCTGGTGCGGGTGCACGGACTGGGCGCCGCGCTGCGCGGCCTCTCCGCCGACCGGGTCCTCGTCGGACCGGACGGCCGACCCCTCCTGCTCGACCCGAGGCCGTACCCGGCGCCGCGGCCCGGCGCCGCCGTGCTCCACCGCGGCCCGTACGCCGACGACCGGCAGGCCCTCGGCGGACTGCTCTTCCTGCTCGCCACCGGCCGGCCCCCGCTGCTCGCCGAGGAGTTCCCCGAGGCCCGGGCCGGCACCCCGCCGGCCCCGCCCGCCGCGGCCCGGCTGCG
>NZ_JBEYFP010001340.1:0-1205 GCF_040634455.1 Kitasatospora sp. NPDC007106 | reverse complement strand
CCTCCCCGACGTGCACCGTGCGGGTGGTGTCGGAGCCGTAGCCGTCCTTGAGGCCGCCGAAGTCGAGGACGACGGTGTCGCCCTCCTGGATCACCCGGTCGTCGGCCTCGTGGTGCGGGTTGGCGCCGTTCGGGCCGGAGCCGACGACGGTGAAGTCGACCTGGCTGTGCCCGTACTCGAGCAGCAGCGCGGCGAGGTCGGCGGCGATCTCGTTCTCGGTGCGGCCGGCGAACGGCACCTCCAGGATCCGCCGGTAGGTGGCGTCCGCGGCGCCGCCGGCCGCGGCGAGCCGCTCCAGCTCGTCAGGGTCCTTGACGGCCCGCAGCATCGGCAGGGCCTGGGTCAGCGAGGCGTACCGGCTGTCCGGCAGCGCCTCCTGGAGGGCCAGTAGGTGCAGCGCCCAGGCCGAGTCGGAGATGCCGTAGCACCCGGCCGGGTCCAGGACGGGCGCGACCGCCTCGCGGTAGGGGTCGGTGCCGTCCGTCCAGTCGGTGAACCGGACGGCGGCGGCGCCGGGGGCGGCCTCGGCGTCAGGCCGTTCCAGTCGCGGAACCACCAGCACGGGTTCGGTGTCGGGGGTGAGCAGCAGTGCGGTCAGCCGCTCGGTCAGGGCGGTCGGCCGGTAGCCCGTCAGGTAGACGAGGTCGGGGCCGGGGGTGACGACCAGTCCGGAGAGTCCGGCCAGGGCGGCGGTCTCGACCGCCAGCGCCATCCGGCGGGTGAAGTCCTCGGTGGTGAACGGTGCGGGCATGGCGGCGGCCTCTCCGGAGGGACGGTCAGGAACGGTCTGCGTAGTACCGCAGGAACAGGGCCTCGACAAGGGCCATGTGCTCGATCTCGGACGGATCGACGCTCTCGTTCGGAGCGTGGATGAGGCAGCGCGGCTCCTCGACGCCCATCAGGACGATCTCCGCCTCGCGGTAGGTGTCGGCGAGCACGTTGCACAGCGGGATGGAGCCGCCCTGGCCGAGGAAGGAGACCGGCTTGCCGTAGGCCCGCCGCATCGCCCGGTCGAGTGCCGCGTACGCCCTGCCGTTCGTGGCGGCGCGGAACGGCGAGCCGGTGCCCTCGGTCTCGACCTCGACCGCGGCGCCCCAGGGCGCGGCGTCGGTGAGGTGGGCGGCGAGCGCGTCGCGGGCCGCCTGCGGGTCGGTGCCGGGCGGCACCCGCAGGCTCACCCGGGCGCGGGCGGTGGCGGGCACCGC
>NZ_JBEYFP010001339.1:0-1206 GCF_040634455.1 Kitasatospora sp. NPDC007106 | reverse complement strand
GCACCCCGGCGGACCGGGCGGTGCCGGCGGCCGGGGCGGCCCACCGAGCAACGCCCGCACGGTCGTCACCGGCGGCGGGGGAGACTCCGGCGGAGGAGGCGCAGGCGGAGGAGGCGCGGGAGGTTCGAGCGCCGGCGGCGGCGGGCACCGGCGGCCGCCCTGGTGGCGCAACCCCCGGACGGTGCTGCCCGCGGGCATCGCCGCCGTGGTGCTCGGCGTCGTCCTCGGCCTGGTGCTCTCCGGGGGCTCCGGCTCCACCGCGGCGGCCCAGCCCGTCGCCCTGCAGCCGGCCGGCTCCGCCGGGCAGGCCCCGTTCACCGACTCCGTCGCCGGACAGAACGCCGCCCCGACCGCCGGTGCGACCGTCGCGCCGCCGACCGGCGGCAACCGCAGCGGCGGCGACGTCGGCCTCTACGGCGGCACCATGAACGTCGCCAGCTGCGACGTGCCCAAGCTCAGCGCCTACCTCGCCGCCAACCCGGACAAGGCCAAGGCCTGGGCCGGCGTCGAGGGCATCGAGCCGAACCAGATCGACGGCTACCTCAAGGGCCTCACCCCGGTGGTGCTGCGCGCCGACACCCGCGTCACCAACCACGGCTACAGCAACGGCCAGGCCACCGCCTACCAGGCGGTGCTGCAGACCGGCACCGCCGTGCTGATCGACAACCAGGGCGTGCCGCGGGTCCGCTGCGCCTGCGGCAACCCGCTGACGCCGCCGGTCGACCCGGGTGCCCCCGCCAGCTACAACGGGCAGCCCTGGGCGGGCTTCAACGGCCACCAGGTGGTCACCGTGACGCCCGCGCCGCAGCCGATCCAGACGGTCGTCCTGGTGGACCCGAACGGCACCGCGTTCGGCCGGCCGACCGGCGGGACGGGCCACAACGACACCACGAACGTGACGATGCCGCCGACGACGTCCTCGTCCTCCGGCTCCCCGTCCACCCCGGGCTCCTCGGGCTCCTCCGGCTCCTCCGGCTCCCCGTCGAGCGGCTCCCCGTCCTCCGGCTCGCCGTCGACCTCCACGCCGCCCTCGATCCCGCCGAGCTCCGGCCCGTCCGGCTCCGAGTCCGGCTCGCCGTCGGCGCCGCCCAGCTCGGCGCCCGCCTCGAAGGGCGGGAGTAGTTACTCCATGGTGCCAAGGCATCCACCGTGCGCCCTTAAAAACTTGGCCACAGATGCTCGCGTCCACTGTGCAGTTCTCAAACA
>NZ_JBEYFP010001338.1:0-1208 GCF_040634455.1 Kitasatospora sp. NPDC007106 | reverse complement strand
GCCGGGCCGTCCGGGCACGGCGGCACCTGGTCGAGCCGCGCGCCATGCCCCTCAACGACCACCGGCCCCACCGGTCACTCGCGGCGCACCCGTTCCGGTGCCGCCGCGCCCGGGCGCCGCTCAGTCCCCGGACGGGCGGGCCCGGACGTGCATCCGCTCGCCCTGTGCGCCGAACAGCGACAGGAACTCCACCGGCCGGTCGCCCGCGTTGGCGAAGCCGTGCGGGGTGCGGGTGTCGAACTCGGCCGCCTCGCCGGCGGTCAGGACGAGGTCGGTGTCGCCGAGGGCCAGCCAGAGCCGGCCGGACAGCACGTACAGCCACTCGTGGCCCTCGTGCGTGCCCAGGCCCGGCCGGGTGCCCTCGGGCAGTGGTCGGACGGGCAGGATCTGCTTGTAGGCGTGCAGCCCGCCGAGGTGCTTGGTGAGCGGCACGAAGGTCTCGCCGTGCCGGGTGAACGGGCGCGGGTGGATCCGCGGGTCGCCGGTCGGCGGCGCGCCCACCAGCTCGTCCAACTGCACCCCGTACGCCTTGGCGAGCGGCAGCAGCAGCTCCAGCGTCGGGCGGCGCTGCCCGGACTCCAGCCGGGAGAGCGTGCTCAGCGAGATGCCCGTCTCCTCGGCCACCTCGGCGAGGGTGGCGCCCCGCTTCTGCCGCAGCGCCCGCAGCCGGGGCCCCACACCTGCCAGTACACCGCTGATGTCGTCGTCCGCCATGCCTCCATTTGCCGGTTCGGCAAGAAAGTTTGTCAAGCCGGGATGGCCCGCCGACGATCGAGGAGAACGGAGGTCCACACCATGACGACAGAATCCCCGAAGCTCCCCGAACCGGCCGCGGACACCGCGCAGCCGTACGACACCGTGGTGGTCGGCGGCGGCGCCGCCGGACTCGCCGGTGCGATCACCCTGGCCCGTGCGCGGCGCTCGGTGCTGGTGGTCGACGACGGCAGGCCCCGCAACGCCCCCGCGGCCGGGGTGCACGGCTACCCGAGCCGGGACGGCGTCCCGCCGCAGGAACTGCTGGCCGCGAGCCGCGCCGAGGCGGAGGGCTACGGGGCACGGTTCCTGGCGGGCACCGTCGTCGACGCCGAACGCCTCGACGACGGCGGCTTCCGGCTCGCCCTCGCCGACGGGGCGGCTCGCGGCCAGCAGTTCCTGCGGCGGGACGCCGTCCCGGCTCGGGTAGCCGTGCACCCCGGCCGACGTCCTGG
>NZ_JBEYFP010001337.1:0-1210 GCF_040634455.1 Kitasatospora sp. NPDC007106 | reverse complement strand
GCCGCGAGCCCCTCCGCGGCGGGTCCGTCCGCCGCGAGTCCGTCCGCGGGCAAAGGGCCGTCGGGTGCGGAATCCGGCACGGGCACGGTGTCACCGAGCAAGGGCGCGGTGGCCGAGCCGGGGACGGCGGACCTGACCTGGCAGGCGATGACGAAGATCCTCTCGGACCTGCTGCCGCCGGGCGCCCGGCTGGGCAACCTGAACGCGTTCGGCGTGAAGTTCAACACCAAGCCGAACCAGCGCTACATCGAGCTGGAGTACGACGACGGCCACGGGCCCTCCACGGTCATGGTGACGGTGAGCCAGGGCCGGCCGCCGAGCCCGGTCACCTGCGAGACCTGGCAGGGCGGCTCGGACGAGGGCACCCGGAAGAGCGGCTACGAGGCGCCGCTGTGCAGGACCGAGCAACTGCCGGACGGCGGCCGGCTGCGGATGTTCGTCACCGGCACCGACGTGGCGGGCCTGTACGACGAGATGATGGATCTCACCCGGCCCGACGGCACCACCGTCCAGGTGGTGGCAGCGAACGGCACGCTCGACCAGTACACGGGCCAGAAGGGGGTGCCGATCACGGTGACCCGCGAGCGGCCGCCGCTCGGCCTGGACGGCTGGAAGGCACTGGTGCAGAGCCCGCGGTGGCAGCTGAAGGTGCCGCAGTCGGTGGTGGACTCCGGCCGTGCCTTCGCCGAGACCGTCACCCGCTTCCCCTGCCCGGACGGTGCCAAGAAGGGCGACTGCACCATCGACTGACCCCCGGCCGGTCCGCCGCTCCGGCGCCCGCCGCGGACCCGTCGACGAACGCACCACCGTGGCGCCCCCACTCGACCGCCCCTCGCCCTCCTCCGCGCACGCTCCCCGTGTCAGCGCGGCACGAGGACGGCGACGTGCGACCCGAACGCCATCGCCAGCCGTCCGTCCGGGGCGGCGGCGAGCGCCTGCACGGGCTCGGGCAGCACGCGGTCGGCGCCGGCCCTGCGGCCGGTGAGCGGATCGAGGAACCGCACCGCACATTCCTCGCGAACGGCCGCCACTGGCCGTCCCCCTGCCGTCCCGACCAGCACCGCCGTGGCCGCGGACGGCGCCGCGGAGATCTCCGCACGGCCGATCTCCGCCATCCCCGCCAGGTCCCACAGCCGCAGCGTGCCGTCGCGCGCCGTGCTCGCGGCGACCGGTGTCCCGTCGAGCACCGCCGTGGACACCGAGGTCACCC
>NZ_JBEYFP010001336.1:0-1212 GCF_040634455.1 Kitasatospora sp. NPDC007106 | reverse complement strand
GCGGAGATCACCGGCAGCGACACCGCGCCGGTCCTGCGCCCCCACCACGCCCTGCCGGCAGGGCACCGGTGGGACCGGGTGCCGGGGGTCACCCTTGTCGGCGACGCCGCCCACCTCGCGGCCCCGAACGGTGAAGGCGCCAATCTGGCCATGCTCGACGGCGCCGAACTCGGCAAGGCCCTCGCCGCACACCCCGGCGACGTCGAGGCCGCGCTCACCGAGTACGAGCAGGCCATGTTCCCCCGCAGCGCCGAGATCGCCACCTTCGAAGGAGTCGAGGTCCACCGGATCGACTCCGACGACAACACGGCCCACGGCCTGATCACCATGTTCACCGAGAAGCGCCAATGAGCCACTCGAGCCCCGGGCCGATGCCCTCCTCACCACCCCCGGGCGGACGCCGTGCGAGGCTGCCCGGGCCGGCCGGACCGCCCTGAACCCCTTCAAGAACATGGGTTCATTGAGGAATCCTCATCAACCGGAGAGCCATCACATCCCGCCTCGGGTCGGCGCTGCCGGGGCCGCCCTGCCGGGGCGCTCCGGCACGCCGCACCGTGGCCGCCCGATCATCTCCGTTCCGCGGCAGTGGGACCGGGGGTGGACGGGCGGGTGAGTGTCCAGGAGGCGAGGAGGTCGAGGGCCTCTCCGGAGGGGGAGGCGGCTTCGGTCGTGTAGAGGAGCAGGACGGTCTCACTGTCGCCGGGCAGGGGGAGGGTTTCGTACGCGACGGTGAGTTCGCCGACCCGCACCGACTTCCTCAGTGCCCACTCGCTGGCCCTGCCCTTCCGGACCAGTGAGCACTACCCGAAGCTCCGGGCCATGGTCGCGGACCATCTCGACCTGCAAGGCCGTCAGCTCGGCGACCCCGTCAAGGGAGCCGCGGCGATCATCCGCCACGCCACGGACCGGGACAGCCCGCTGCGGCAGGTGCTGGGATCGGACGCCCACGCCTTCGCCACCGCGAAGGTCGACGCACTGCGGGCCGACCTCGACGCCGCTGCCGCTTCCGCCTCCGCCACCGACTTCCCGGCCGCCTGATCTCCGCCGGCCGGCCGGTGGGGCGGACGGGCGAAGCCCGTTGCCGGAGGGCCCGGGTACGGCCGGAATCCCGGCCGTACCAGCGGTCCTCACCCCCGCCCGGTCGTCCGCCGGCCGGGCGGGATCGCCCGATGCAGCAGATGCGCCGCCAGGTCCGCCGCACGGCCGAGCGGC
>NZ_JBEYFP010001335.1:0-1219 GCF_040634455.1 Kitasatospora sp. NPDC007106 | reverse complement strand
TCACTTCCTGGCCCAGGGCATCTCCGTCGACCCGGGCTCGGTGAGAAAGCCCTCGATACCCCACTCAAGGCTCCAGTTCCTGCCCTCCCAGTCATCGCCGGGCGACCAGAGAGGGCGGGACAGCTGAGGCCCCCATACGTCAGGGTCGGCGCGTACCAGCAACTCGGCCTCTGCGGCGTAACCGCCGGTCAGCACGGTTAGCAGGAATTCCACGAAGCCACCGCCGAAGTGGTCGAGTCGGTCGTCATAGAACACCGCCACCGGCCACTGCTCAGGGTCCGGACCCGTTGTCAGCCAGCAGCACTGGTTGTGGTTGCTGTTCCAGCCCCAGGGCAGCAAGCCGCCAGGGTCTGGGAACACCGGCGTGGGGTCCTGCTGGTCCCACCACTGCTCCTCCCCTTCGACTTGATCGCGAAGGTCGATGTCAGCCTCGATGCGCCATCCCGCCATCCCGCCCGGCACGTCGGGGAAGCGCGAGTTCCTCTTCGGCGCGAAGACGCCCCACTCGCCGTTCAGGTTCACCCCACCATAGAGGTCGATGAACACGCGGTAGTCCGACGGTAGTTGGACGCCCAGATCGAGGGGCGCCAGCTCCCACGGAACCTGAGCCGGGGTGTACACCGGCTCTCCCATGAGCGCTCGCAGCCGGTTCCATGCCTCGGTCATCGCCTACCCTCTTGCCAGCCGTCGGCCCATCGGAAGCTGCACTCTAGGCGACGGCCCCGACGCGACATCGCCCCGCTGGCTCTAATCACGCGTTGTGATTGGTTCACTTGCTCCGCCTACTCCCTGTGACCGTTGAGCTTGCTGGCGTGCATCGCGAGATCGTCTGGAAACTGCTGGTACTGACGTCGTTCGGACCGATGGTTCTGGCTGTGCGAGAAGTACTGCTTCGGCTGGAAGAGCTACTCTTCCTGGCGGCTCCGGAGATCAGTGTGGTGTCGGTGGAGGACGACGGCGAGGTGATCCGAGTCGGTGTCAGATGTCGGACAGCCGGGCTCGGTGCCCAGGCTGCGGAAGCTGGTCCAGGGGGTGCACGGCTCCTACCTGCGATTTCCCGCTGACCTTCCCGTGGCGGGACGGCGGGTGGTGCTGCAGCTTCGTGTCCGGCGGTTCAAGTGTGAGGACGTCTCGTGCGGGCGGCGGACGTTCGTCGAGCAAGTCGCGGACCTGGCCCGGCGGCACAGCCAGCGAACCGAACGAATGCGGTCGGTGCTGG
>NZ_JBEYFP010001334.1:0-1222 GCF_040634455.1 Kitasatospora sp. NPDC007106 | reverse complement strand
GCCTGGACGCCCTCAACGAGGCCTGGGGCACCGCCTTCTGGAGCCAGCAGCAGAGCAGCTGGTCCACCGTCGGCGACGCCGTGCCGCGTCCGGGTGACGGCCAGCAGAGTACGGCCGGGCGCGGGCCCGTCCAGGACGGCCAGGTCCTCCAGCACCGCCTCCGGGTCCTCGGGCAGCAGGACGGTGCGGTCGTCGGGGCGGGCCGGGTCGGCGGTCTCGACCCGGCCGCGCGGGGCGCCGTCGCGGGTGAGCAGGTAGAGCCGGCCGCGCCGGACGGTGGCGGTGGTGCGGGCGTCGGCGGCGAGCCTCAGCACGGTGAACCGCGGCCGTTCCGGGCCGGTGGCGGCGAGGTCGGCGAGCCGGACCTCGGTGCCGGGCGAGGCACCGGCGGTGGCGGTGACGATCAGCCAGCGGCCGTCCTCGCTGACGGAGACGGCGTAGAACTGCCGCGGGTCGCGGCCCTCGCCGAACACCGGGACGTCCTCGGCCGGGTCGGTGCCGACCCGGTGCAGCCAGACCCGCCGGTGGTAGCGCTCCTCCCCCGGGTGCAGCTCGGGAGGCAGCCGCCGCACGTAGTAGAACGCCCCGCCGCCGGGCAGCCAGGCGATCGCCGAGCGCCGCAGCCGGTCGACCGGGCCGTCCAGCACGGCGCCGGTGGCGACGTCCAGCACGTGCAGCACGGAGTCCTCGGTGCCGCCGGTGGAGGTCTGCACGGCGATCCGGGTGCCCTCCCGGGACGGCGCCCAGGCATCGAGCACGGTGCCGCCGGACGGGTCCAGGGCGAGCGGGTCGAGCAGGGTGCGGTCGGCGCCGTCCTCGGTGACCACCAGGGCGGGCCGGTCGGCCCCCGGCCGGGCACGGGTGTGGAACCGCCGTCCACCGCAGGTGACGGGGGCGCTGACCGAGCCGGTGTCCAGCAGGCCGGTCAGGGTGCGGCGCAGCTCCGCGAGGCCGGGCCAGCCGGCCCGGTGCGCGCGGAACAACTCCTCCTGCGCGCGGCACCAGGCGACCGTCGCGGGGGCGGCGGCGTCCTCCAGCTCCCGGTACGGGTCGGCGATCCGCAGGCCGTGCAACTCCTCGACCAACTCCCGCCGCGGCGCGGTCGGGTACGCGGGCGGAGCGGTCACGGTCGATGCGGTCACGGCAACTTCCTTGGTAGTGGGGGGTAGCTCATGGGGGCGCGTGGGGGCACCTCCCAGCTTTCGGCCGAAGGCCGGGAGGT
>NZ_JBEYFP010001333.1:0-1225 GCF_040634455.1 Kitasatospora sp. NPDC007106 | reverse complement strand
CGAGGGCCAGAAGGTCGAGTTCGACGTTACGCAGGGCCAGAAGGGCCCGCAGGCCGAGAACATTCGTCCGCTGTAGTTTTTCTGCCACGGCACCCGCCTAGCAGCGAGGGGCCCGCACCGCGTACATGATGCCCGGTGCGGGCCCCTCGACATTGCGCCACGACGCATTCCCCGGTCGTTCAGGCTCTCTGGCTCCGCCACCGGCGGCCATCCCCACGCGAGGCGCACAGCGCCGCGTGCGGATCGGCGCCCTACCGTGACATCTCACGGTTCGAGGTTCTTCGCTCCCGCCCTGTTCGGTGAGTGCCGACCGTAGGTGACGTGCCGCACGGTTCTACCGTCCACGCTCCACCCGTCGCATCTCTCGGCCCGTTCCCTTGCGGTCTCCGCCGGCGCCCCGCGTCACGGAGCCTTCCTCGTGACGTGCCGCCTAGGAAGGTTTCCCGCATGAACCGCTCCAGTCGCTCCTCGTACCAGAACGCCAACTCCCGCTCCGCCGGCGCCTACGGATCCCGCTCCGGCGGCAGCTCCTTCTACGGCGGCCGGCGCACCTCCGATCGCAACGCCCGTCAGGGCTCCTCCCCGCAGGGCGAGTTCGCGATGCCGGTGAGCACCACCCCGGCACTGCCGGCCGTCAAGTCCTTCGACGAACTGGACATTCCGAAGGTCCTGCTGTCGGAGCTGACCCGCCAAGGCGTCACCGAGCCGTTCCCGATCCAGGCCGCGACGCTGCCGAACTCGCTGGCCGGCCGCGACGTCCTCGGACGAGGCCGCACCGGCTCCGGCAAGACCATCGCGTTCGGCCTCGCCGCGCTGGCCCGCACCGCCGGACACCGCGCCGAGCCCCGCCGCCCGCTCGCCCTGGTGCTGGTCCCCACCCGTGAGCTCGCGCAGCAGGTCACCGAGGCTCTCACCCCCTACGCCCACGCGGTACGACTCCGCCTTGCGACCGTGGTGGGCGGGATGTCGATCGGCCGGCAGGCACAGGCGCTGAACCGCGGCGCGGAGGTCGTGGTAGCCACCCCCGGCCGACTCAAAGATCTGATCCAGCGCGGCGACTGCCAGCTGGACGGGGTCGCCGTCACGGTGCTCGACGAGGCCGACCAGATGGCCGACATGGGTTTCCTGCCGCAGGTCACCGAACTCCTGGAGCAGGTCGCCGAAGGCTGCCAGACGATGCTGTTCTCCGCCACCCTGGACCGCAACGTCGACCGCCTGGTGCGGC
>NZ_JBEYFP010001332.1:0-1226 GCF_040634455.1 Kitasatospora sp. NPDC007106 | reverse complement strand
GCGCCCCGGCGGAGGCGGCGCAGCCCGGCCCGTCCGCGCTGCGGGTGATCGACGACCTGGCGGTGGACACCGACGCGATGGAGGTGACGGTGGCCGGCGAGCCGGTGCCGCTCACCCCGACCGAACTGCGGCTGCTGCTGGAGTTCACCGCCGCCCCCGGCGTGGTGATGGAACGCCAGACCCTGCTCTCCCGGGTGTGGGACTACTCCTGGGACGCCGACAGCCGGGTGGTGGACGTCCACGTCCAGCGCCTGCGCGCCAAGATCGGCGCGGGCCGGATCGAGACCGTCCGGGGCTTCGGCTACCGCCTGCGGCGCATCCGGTGACGCTCCGCCGGCAGATCGCCGCCGTCATCGCGCTGGTCTCCTGCCTGGTCGCGTGCACCGTCGCCGTGCTCGTCCACCGGGCGTCGGTGGGCCAGCACACCGACCAGGCCCGGGCCTCCGCGGAGGCCGCCCTGGACGCCGTGCTCACCGGGTACGACCGCACCGGCGAGCTGGTCGGCGGCTGGCACGCCGCGGTGGACGACCCTGCGGTGCCCGCCGACCTGCGGGCACTGGCCGCGCGGGGCCGGCAGGGCTCCCTGCTCGGCCCCGGCCCGAACGGCACCGCCATGTGGGCGGCGGCCGGCGCCGGCGGCCGGGTGGTGTCCGTGCGCCTCGACTTCGCGGGCGACGAGCAGGCGGTGGCGGACCTCGACCGGGCGGTGCAGATCGCCGCGGCGCTGTCCGTCGCGGTCACGGTGCTGGCCGGGGTGCTCGCCGCCGACCGGATCAGCCACCGGCTGAGGACGGCCGCCCGCACCGCCCGCACCATCGCCGCCGGCGACCTCGACGCACGGATCGGACCGCTCGGCCGCCGCCGCGACGAGGTCTTCGAACTGGCCACCGCCGTCGACTCGATGGCCGCCGCGCTGCGCAGCCGGCTGGAGAACGAGCAGCGCTTCACCGCCGACGTCGCGCACGAGCTGCGCACTCCGCTGACCGGCCTGCTCACCGCCTCCGAACTGCTGCCGGACGGGCGGCCCACCGAGCTGGTGCAGAACCGGGTACGGGCGCTGCGCGACCTGACCGAGGACCTGCTGGAGGTCTCCCGGCTGGACGCCCGTGCCGAGTCCGCCGACCTGGCCGACCTGCCGCTGGCGCAGCTGGTGGCCCGCACGGCGGCCGCCGCCGGGCGGCCGGTCGAGCTGGTGGTGTCCGCCGACGCGACGGTCAGCACCGATC
>NZ_JBEYFP010001331.1:0-1226 GCF_040634455.1 Kitasatospora sp. NPDC007106 | reverse complement strand
GGTCGTCCTCATTGCGGGCCCGGGCTGGGCGGGCCACCAGCCCGGCGCGGGCATCCTCCGCCCCCGCGACCTGCCCGGCGCCCTCGACCGCATCGAACAGCTGCTCACCTGAGCCCCGTCAGCCGGCCGGAGACCTCCGACCGGTCGGCGGGGCGGCCGCCGGGCCGGTCGGCGGGACCTTCGGCCCTCCGGGCGACCGCCCGGTGTGCGGCACGGTGGAGGCACCGGTGAAGCAGTCCTGACGATCCGTCCACGGACCGGACCCCTCGTCCGGACCCGACAGGACCGCCGAACCGGCGGCGTCCGCACCAGGGGTGGGCGGACGCGGCCCGGACTGCCGTGGGGGCCGGCCGGGCCGACGCACGGAACCCGGGGACGGCGTGGGGGCCGTCCCCGGGCCTGCCGCATCGACGCAGGCGTCAGGGGCTCGTGGGGGCGCCTCCCGGCCGAAGGCCGGGGGAGAACTGCGCAGTCCGGGACCGGTGCTCCTGGCGAATCCGGCTCACCCACGGTCCGCGCAGTGTCTGCATCCGGGTCGCGCACTTCTCCGAGCCCCACGAGGCATCCGTACACCCTTGAAGACACGCCCTGCCGCACGACGGGGCGGTTGGCGGCCGAGTACTCGTCCGCGACGGTGTAGAGGCAGGCGCAGACCGGGCATTCCGCACGGCCGAAGAGGTGGGCGATGCCGTCGGCGAGCACCTGCTGTCCGTCGCGGACGGCGAGCCGGTGCATCCACCGACCCGTGCCGGTGAGTGCCGTCAGTCGTGCGGGACGACGGCGACCGGGGCCTGGGCGTGGTGCAGGACGGCGTGGGCGACCGGGCCGAGGTGCAGGCCGACCCGGTGCCGGCGGCGCCGGCGGCCGACGACCACCAGGGCGGCGTCCGCGGCGGTGTCGACGACGGCCTGCGCGCCGCCGGCGATCCGGCAGTCCTGAAGGACGGTCACCTCGGGGTACTTCTCCCGCCAGCCGACGAGGGCCTCGTCGAGCAGCTCGGCCTCGACGGCACGGAACTGGTCGGCCTCGACCTGCGGGGCGACACCGCCCGCGTAGCCCCACACCGGCGGCGGGGTCCAGCCGTGCACCGCACGCAGCACCAGCCCGCGCCGGGCGGCCTCGCGGAAGGCGAATTCGAGCACCTCGGGGGAGGGCAGACCAGGTCGAAGGGGCGGGAGCGGAAGCGGTAGGCGGCGGAGGTGAGGGCGCCGACCGGGCAGATCTGG
>NZ_JBEYFP010001330.1:0-1228 GCF_040634455.1 Kitasatospora sp. NPDC007106 | reverse complement strand
CCGGCAGGGAGGTCATCGGTGGCCGCCGCCGGCCGCGTCGGCCGGGACCCCGGGCAGGTGGGTGCGGGCGTACGCGATCGCGTCGGGGGTGGCGGCGAAGACGCGGTGCTCGGCGTGGAGCCGGTCGAGGACGCCGAGGGCGTCCAGGGTCCTGCGGTGGTCCTCGCGGACGCCGGAGACCAGGACGAGGATGCCGCGGCGCTCCAGCTTGTCGACGGCGTCGCCCAGCACGAGGGCGCCGGTGGCGTCGATCGCGGTGATCCGCGACAGGCGCAGCACGACGGCCTTCACGTCCCCGGTCTCGGCGAGTTCGAGGAGGAATCGGTGGGCGGCGGCGAAGAACAGCGGCCCGTCGATGCGGTAGGCGACGATGTGTTCGGCCAGCAGGGCCTGTTCCTCGGCGTGGTGGTCGGAGGGCGGCAGACCGTCGTGCAGTGGCACGCGGGTGAGGGCGGCGGAGCGGGCGACCTGGCGCAGCGCGAGGGCACCGGCCACGAGCAGCCCGACGATGACGGCGGTCACCAGGTCGAAGGCGAGGGTGGCGGCCGCGGTCAGGGCGAGGATCGCGGCCTCGCCGCGTCCGGCGCGGGCCAGCGCCCGAAGGGAGGCGACCTCGACCATCCGTACCGCGGTCGCGATCAGTACACCGGCCAGCGCCGCGAGCGGGATGCCCTCGACGAGCGGGGCGGCGGCAAACACCACGGCGGCGAGGACGGCCGCGTGGACGAGCGCGGCGAGCCGGGAGACGGCTCCCGAACGGACGTTGACGGCGGTGCGGGCGATCGCACCGGTGGCCGCGACACCGCCGAACAGCGGCGCGGCCAGGTTCGCCAGGCCCTGGCCGAACAGCTCCCGGTCGCTGTCGTGCCGCTGGGAGACGCTCATCGCGTCCGCGGCGGTCGCGGACATCAGCGACTCCAGTGCGGCGAGCGCCGCCACCGCGACCGCGGCCGTCGCCAGCCTCGGCACGTCCGCGAGGTGGAAGAAGCCGAGCGAGGGCGCGGGCAGGCCGGAGGGCAGGTGCCCGATCGTCGCCACGTCCAGACCGGCGCCGGAGGCGAGGAGCGTCGCGGCGACCACGGCGATCAGCGAGAACGGGACGCCCGGCCGCAGCCGGGCACCGAGCAGCATCACCGCCGCCACACCGCCGGCCAGCGCCAGCGGCGCGAGCTGCGGATCGGCGACGAAGTCGGCCATGGCGTCCCACGCGGCGACGGCGACGTTCTCG
>NZ_JBEYFP010001329.1:0-1234 GCF_040634455.1 Kitasatospora sp. NPDC007106 | reverse complement strand
GTCCGGACCAGGGCGGCCAGGACGGTGCGCACGGCCAGCCGGGCGGTGCGCTCGGGCCGGTGCAGGACGTCGACGTGGCGGCTGGCGTGCACCCCGGTCAGCGGGCGGAGCACGACGCCGGGGTGCCGCCGGGCCGTCCAGCGCGGCATCAGCGCCAGCCCGCCGCCCGCCGAGACGACCTCCGCCGCGACCGTGAACTCGTTGATCCGGTGGACGATCTCGGGCTGCCTGCCGGCCACCGCCGCGATCGCCTCCACGGTGGCCAGCAGCGGGAAGCCGTCGTGGACGGTGATCCACGGCAGGCCCGCCACGTCGTGCGGCGTCAGCCGGTCCCGGGCCGCCAGTGGATGCCCGGCCGGCAGCGCCACGTCGAGCGGCTCGTTCAGCAGCGGGGTCACCGCCACCGTGCCCGGCCAGTGCGCGGTGTGGTCCAGCCGGTGGGCCAGGACGAGGTCGTGGTCCCGGGTCAGCCGCGGGAACCGCTCCTGCGCGACGTCCTCGTCGGCGAGGGCGAGCCGCGGGAAGTCCGCCTCGGCGGCCGACTGCCGCAGCAGCAACGGGAAGAACGCCGCACCCGCACTGTGGAACGCCGCGACCGACACCAGACCCTGCGGCTGCTCCACGAACCGGTCGACGGCGTGCCGGGCCCGGGCCAGCGCCGCGGACACGTCGATCGCCGCGTCCGCCAGCGCCCGCCCGGCATCGGTGAGCACCAGCCGCCGCCCGGCGCGCTCGGTCAGCGGCACCGGCACCGATCGCTGCAACAGCCGCAGCTGCTGCGACACGGCCGACGGCGTCACCGTCATCGCCTCCGCGACCGCAGTGACGCTGCCGAGCTCGCCGAGCTCCCGCAGGACCCGCAGTTGGCGTTCGTCCATCCGCACAGTCTAGGCCCGACCGTGTAGGCCTTGCTAAAAGATCGTTTCAGTAAGTGGTCCTTGGCTTCACGGTCGCACTCCGGCAGCGTGGTGGCCGTGCCCACCGTGCCTGACACCCGCCGTACCGACCTGGTCCTGCTGCTCGTCGCGATCGTCTGGGGTTCCAGCTATCTCGCCGCCAAGGCCGCGACCGGGGCCGTCCCCGTCCTGACCGTCCTCTTCGTGCGCTACGCGCTCGCCGCGCTCGCGGCCGCCGCCGTGATCGCCGCGGGCGCCGCCCGCAGCTCCCGCCGCAGCACCGGCCGTAGCGCCCTGCTGCGCACCCACCGCCGCGGCCCGGCCCGGCCCAGGCCCGC
>NZ_JBEYFP010001328.1:0-1235 GCF_040634455.1 Kitasatospora sp. NPDC007106 | reverse complement strand
GCAGCACCCGAGCCGGACCCAGGCGCGGGAACGGGCGCGGGAACGGGCACGGGAGCGGGGGCGCCGGCGGACGGCCCGGCGCCGGGCGGGGAGTACCCGGAGTGGGCAGGCGCGGTCATGGTGGCCTTTCGGGTGGTGGAGAGCAGGACCGGGGCGGGTCGGAAGGCAGGGGGAGCGGGTCAGGCGGCGACGGGCGCGTCGACCTCGCCGGTGCGCCGCAGCTTCTGCCAGCGCAGCCGGCTGCCGGTCAGCGCGGTGATCCAGGACTGCAGCAGCACCAGGTACATCAGCTGCCGGTACACCAGTTGCTGGAGCGGCAGCGAGAACAGGTGCAGCGGCCGCTCCCGGTCGAGCCGGAAGGCGTACGCGGCGCAGACGAACTGGGCGAGCAGCACGGTCGACCAGGCGGCGAAGGTCTTCGGCGCGTCGACGAACACCAGCCCGTAGACCAGGAAGACGTCGAAGAGCGGGGCCAGCAGCGGAGCCAGCACCATGAAGAGGGCGACCAGCGGCAGCCCCACCCGCCCGAAGCGGCCGGCCGGGCCGGAGGCGAACACCGCCCGGCGGTGCTTCCACATCGCCTGCATGGTGCCGTAGCACCAGCGGTAGCGCTGGGACCACAGCTGGCCGACGGTGCTCGGCGCCTCCGTCCAGGCCCGGGCGTTCTCGGCGTACACGACCCGCCAGCCGTCGATGTGCAGGGCCATGGTGAGGTCGGTGTCCTCGGCGAGGGTGTCCTCGCTCATCCCGCCGGCCCGCTCCAGCGCCTCGCGGCGGTAGGCGCCGACCGCGCCGGGCACGGTGGGCATGCAGCGCAGCTCGTCGTACATCCGACGGTCCAGGTTGAAGCCCATGACGTACTCGACGTGCTGCCAGGCCCCGATCAGGCCGTTGCGGTTGCCGACCTTGGCGTTGCCCGCGACCGCGCCGACGGACGGGTCGGCGAACGGCTGGACGAGTTCGCGGACGGTGGACGGCTCGAAGACCGTGTCGCCGTCCATCATCACGATCAGGTCGTGCGAGGCGTTGGCGATGCCGGTGTTGAGCGCGGTGGCCTTGCCGGAGTTCGGCTGCGTGATCAGCCGTACGCCCGGCAGGTCGAGCTCGCGCACGATCCGCGCGGTGTCGTCCGTCGACCCGTCGTCGATCACGATCACCTCGACGGGGTGCTCGCCGGCCGTCAGCGAGTTGAGGGTGTTGGCGATGCACTCCTGCTCGTTGTACGCGGGCACCAG
>NZ_JBEYFP010001327.1:0-1238 GCF_040634455.1 Kitasatospora sp. NPDC007106 | reverse complement strand
CGGCCGCCGGCGACGGACTCGCCGCCGAACAGGGCGGCTACCGGCTGGACCTGGCCGGGTTGGTGCTGCGGCGGGCCGCAGAGATCCTCGAACGGGTCGACCTCCGGCCGGCGGCCCTCCGTGCGGACCTCGCCGAGGGGCCGGCGGGTCCGCAGCGGCTCTACTCCGCCGCCGAGCTGGTCGCCCGTGCCGCGGACCTGCTCAGTGAGTCGGCCGCGCTCGTACACGACAACGAGCGCCGCTGGCGCGCCTTCGGTGCCCGGGTGGCGGAGCTGCGGGACGAAGCCTGACGCCTCAGCTGCGGCCGAAGAGCCTGGCCAGGAATCCGCGGCCGCTCCCGGCGGCCCTGTCGCAGGTGCATCGGTCCGCCTTGGGGACGCCGGCCAGGACCTGCTCGACGTGCATCCCGCACCCTGCGTAGGTGGCCTTGCCGCAGGTGCGGCACGTCGTCCGTCGGCACATGGTGGAACTCCCGGTCTCGCGTCACTGGTCCTTGCCGTCCCGATGATACCCCCTGGGGTATGAAAGCCGTGAGCGGTCCGCCCGCCGTGCCGTCGAGGACGACCGCCCGCCCGTGGGCCGCGGCCGGCGGCCCGTGCCCCGGAGCCCGTGCGGACCGTGGCGTTCAGGTGCCGGGGACGACGGCCACCGGGCAGGGTGCGCGGTGGACGGCGGCGTGTGCGACGGGCCCGATCCGGGGCGTCGGGCCGCTGCGGTGTCCGCCCCTGCCGACCACGACGAGCCGGGCCCGTTCGGTGCCCGTCGCCAGTGCGCGGGCCGGGCCGTCCGGGACGCACCGCTCCACCACCCGGACCCCGGCGTGCTTCTCGCGCCACGGCAGCAGTGCTGCGGTCAGCGCATCGCGGTCCGGGGGTCTGCCGGCGCCCGCGTGCAGGGCGAGCAACGGCGCGCAGTGGCGTTCCGCCGCGGCGAAGGCGAACTCCAGGACGGTCTCGTGTCCGGGCCGCAGACTCACGCCCGCCACGACCGCGCCCGTCAGTGCGGCCGCTTCCCGCGGGGCGGCCGCGCTCGCGGGCGCGCGGACCAGGACCACCGGCACGTCGGAGCGGGAGACCGCCTGGAGGGCCACCGAGCCGAGCAGCAGACCGCGTACGGCGCCCAGCCCGCGGGATCCGACCACCAGGAGTGCGGCCTCGTGTGCGGCGGGCAGCAGTTCGGCGGGGGACTCGCCGGGCACCAGCCGGGTCAGGACCAGGACATCCGGGTACTGCTCCCGC
>NZ_JBEYFP010001326.1:0-1238 GCF_040634455.1 Kitasatospora sp. NPDC007106 | reverse complement strand
GGGCCGCACCCACCCGCACCGGTCAACCGCACCCCGAACCCGCCCCACCGACACCGACGCCGGCACCGGCACCGACGCCGCGCGCCCCTGTCCCCGCCCCCGCCCCCGCCCTGCCGGCGCCGCTGACGGCGTTCGTCGGCCGGGTGCGGGAGCGCGGGGAGTTGGCCGAGGCGGTGAAGCAGCACCGCCAGGTCACCGCGGTCGGCCCGGGCGGGGTGGGCAAGACCCGGCTGGCCCTGGCCGTGGCGGCGGAGGCGGCCGGTGACTTCGCCGACGGGGCGTGGTTCGTCGACCTCGTTCCCGTCACCGACCCCGGGCGGGTGGGCGCGGCGGTTGCGGCCGCCCTGGGCGTGGCCGAGCAGCCCGGCGGCACCCTCGACGATGCGCTGCCCGCCGCCCTGGCGGACCGTCAGGTGCTGTTGGTGCTCGACAACTGCGAGCAGGTGCGCGACGGAGTGGCGCCCTTCCTGGAACGGCTGCTGGCGGCCTGCCCGGGGGTGCGGGTGCTCGCGACGAGCCGCGCCCGCCTCGTCGTGCCGTTCGAGCGGGTCTTCCCCGTTCCGCCGCTGTCACGGGCGGGCGGCGCGGAGTCGGAGGCGGTGACCCTCTTCCTGGAGCGGGCGGCGGCCGTCGGGCTGCCCCCGGACCCGGCGCTGCGCGACCGGGTCGCCGCCGTCTGCGAACGGCTCGACGGCATGGCACTGGCGATCGAACTGGCCGCGGCGCGCTGGCCCACGCTCGGGCCGGACGGTCTCGCCGCGGGCCTCTCCGACCAGCTGCGGATCCTGGCCGGCGGCTCCCGGGCCGACGACCGGCACCGGTCGGTACGGGCGGCGCTCGACTGGAGCCACGACCTGCTGACGCCGCAGGACCGCGCCCTGCTGCGGCGGGTGTCGGTGTTCGCCGGGCCGTTCACCGCGGACGCGGCCGCCCGGATCGCGGGCTTCGACCCGCTGGACCCGGCAGCGGTCACCGACGGCCTCGGCAGGCTCGCCGAGCAGAGCCTGCTCACCGTGACGCACTCCGCGGCGGGCACCCGCTATAGGGCCCTGGAGACGATCCGCCAGTACGGCGCCGAACGGCTCGCCGACGCCGGCGAGTCGGAGGAGACCGGCGCCCGCCACCTGCGCTGGTGCACCTCCGCCGCGACCGCCCTGCCCGCCGCCGGCGACCCGGACCTGCGGACCCGCTTCGACACGGTCGCACCGGACCTCCGCGCCGCCCTCGGCCGCGCCTCG
>NZ_JBEYFP010001325.1:0-1238 GCF_040634455.1 Kitasatospora sp. NPDC007106 | reverse complement strand
CGCGGCCGCGGCGAAGGCGGCGTCGACGTCGCCGTACGCGAAGTCGACCGTGCCGACCGTGGCGCCGGCGCCGCGCCAGCTCTCGGGGTGCAGGTCGGCGCCGGTGCGGGCGTCGAGGGAGACCGGCAGCTCCTCCAGGTCGAGGGCGACGAGCTCGGCCGCGTCCTCGGCGAGGTACGGGTCCTCGGAGAGGACGGCGGCGACGGGATCGCCGACGTAGCGGACGTGGCCGTCGGCCAGGGCGGACTGGAGGTAGGGGGTGAAGTCGATGCCGGGGGCGGGCTGGCGGACCGGGACGGGGGGCATCCCGGCGAGGTCGGCGGCGGTCAGGACGGCGACCGTGCCGGGGTGCGCCGCCGCGGCGGCCGTGTCGATGCCGCGGATCCGGGCGTGCGCGACGGGCGAGCGGACGACGCGCAGCCACAACTGGCCGGGCCGGACGATCTCGTCGTGGAAGCGGCCGAGACCGCGCAGCAGCCGGTCGTCCTCCAGTCGCGGGACGGAGGCTCCGATGGCGTTCACGCGTCCTCCAGGGCGATGGCGCCGCGGGCGACCGCCTCGACGGCGTCGACGATCGGCTCGTACCCGGTGCAGCGGCACAGGTTGGCGGCGGCGCACTCGGTGATGCGTGCCCGGTCGGCGTCCGGCTCCTTGCGGAGCAGGGCCGTGGTGAGCATCAGGAAGCCGGGGGTGCAGAACCCGCACTGCAGGGCGAAGTGCTCCTTGAACGAGCGCTGCAGGGAACTGAGTTCGGCGTCCGGCCCGGCGCCTTCGGCGAGGGACTCCACGGTCTCGACCGCGGTGCCGTCGGCCTGGACGGCGAGCATCAGGCAGGAGCGGACGGCCTCGCCGTCGACGAGGACGGTGCACGAGCCGCACGCCCCGGTCTCGCAGCCGACCGTGGTGCCGGTGAGCCGGAGATCGCGGCGGAGCACGTCGGCGAGGCTGCGCCTCGGATCGACGGCCAGCGTGTGCGGGGCCCCGTTGGCGGTGAGCTCCAGCGGAACGGGGGTGGTCATGGCGCGGAAGCCTCCTGGAGTCGGGCCTCGAACCGGGGCCGGAGTCGGGGCGTGCAGCGGGTGAGGGAGCCGGCCAGGGCCCGGTGGACGAGGGTGCGGGCGAGGTCGCGGCGGTAGCCGGCGCCCGCCCGGTGGTCCGCCCCGGGCGTGAGCGCCTTGGCGGCCAGGCCGGCAGCGTGGTCGAGCAGTCGGGTGTCGGGGGCGCCGCCGAGCAGCGCC
>NZ_JBEYFP010001324.1:0-1239 GCF_040634455.1 Kitasatospora sp. NPDC007106 | reverse complement strand
CGAGCCGGTGCCGGGTCCGGGCGGCGCCGCCCTGCGGGTGCTGGTGCGCTGGCTCGGCGGCGAGTCCAAGCCGGTGGCGCGGGAGGACGGGCTGACGCCGTCGGCCGACTGCCTGCTGGCGCTGCGCGACCTGGCGTGGCTGGACGACGGCGACCGGCCGCAGCCGCGGCTGGACGGGGCCGGGGCGGCCGACGCGCTGGCCGGCCTGCTCGAACCGGTGGACGTGCCGGCCGCGCTGCGGGCGCACCTCGACCGCGGTGACGTCCACCTCGCCCGTCTGCTGCTCGCCGTGGCCGGCCAGGGCCGCCTGCACGGGACGGGCATGCCCGAGGCCGGTGAACTCGAGCTCTGGCAGCAGCAGGTGGAGGACTCCGCCGCGGTCTGGCGCGAGCGGGTGGAGCGGCGGCGCCGGCGAGCCGAGTCGCTGTTCGCGCAGATCCGGGTGCAGAACCTGCTGACCCCGCAGGTCGAGAGCGAACTCTCGGGCCGGCTGGTGGACCTGCGGCGCGAGGAGCCCGCCGAGCGGTTCGGGGGCCGGGACGCCGACGTCCGATCGCTGGCCGCGGAGCTCCGTGCCCTCGTCGTCCAGAAGACCGCGGAACTGCGCGAGCAGCTCGCCGAGTTGCCGCTCGACGCGGACTCCGTCGCCCGCATCTCCGACCTGCTGGACGTCGACGACGTCGTCACGGCGGAGGAACTGCTCTCCTTCGCCCGCCAGGGGCGCGCGCTGCCCGAGCGGCAGAGCGACAAGGGCGTCGAGCTGGACGAGTTCCTCGCGGGCATCGCGCACCGCGACGCGCCGGCCGCCGGCGGCACCGGGGTGGGCGCGCGCTGGTGGGCGTCCCACTACGCGGCCGGCCGGTCGCTCGCGGAGGCCACCTCGGTGGCCCTCGACTCCTGGGAGGCGCTGGCGGACCCGCGCAAGCGCAGCAACGCCTACCAGAAGCACGTGGGCAGTGTGCTGCGCCTGCTCGGCCTGACGGCGACCCAGGTGTCGCTGGACGAGGCGGACCGCAGGGACTGGAGCGTGATGCGGCTGAGCGTCCGCGCCGACGTCAGCGAGAGCCTCCCCGGGTACGTCGCCGCGCTGGGCTCACAGGCCCACCGGTCGTACCGGGTGCTGCTGATCTCCGACGAGCAGCGCGGCGAGGAACGCCGGGGTCGAACTGCTGGGTGACGCCGCGGATGCGGTAGACGCCGTCCTCCTCGGTGATGGTGAAGCCCGCGTCGTCCACGGCC
>NZ_JBEYFP010001323.1:0-1242 GCF_040634455.1 Kitasatospora sp. NPDC007106 | reverse complement strand
GCCTCGCCCCGCTCGCCGACGCGATCCGGCCGCTGCTCGACGGCGCCGAACACCCGCTCCCCGCCGAGTCCTTGCGGCTGCTGGAGGCCGGACTGCTGCGCGACGGCACCCCCGACCCGTCGGTGGAGGAGACCTGCGCCGCGCTGGCTGCCGTACTCGGCGCGCTGACCGGCCCGGACGGGCTGGTGCTGGTCGTCGACGACTTCCACTGGGCGGGTGCGCTGCTGCGCACCGTGCTGCGCCGGCTCGCCGACGACCTCGCGGCGCGGCCCGTGCTGCTGCTCTGCCCGGGCCGGCCGGAACTCCTCGACCAGGACCCGGAGTGGGCCCGCCGCTCGGCGGCGGTCGCGCTCGGCGGGCTGTCCGACGCCGACTGCGCCCGGCTGGCCGCGGGTCTGGTCGAGGTCGCCGGGCACGGCGCCGAGGCGGGCGCGGCACTGCTGGAGCGGGCGGAGGGCAATCCGCTGCACCTGGAGCAGCTGCTCGCGATGGCCGCGGAGGGGCACGGCGCGGGCGGGCTGCCGCCGACCGTGCAGGCGCTGCTCGGTGCCCGGATCGACGCGCTCGCGCCGCCCGAGCGGACGACGCTGGCGCTGGCCTCGGTGGTCGGCCGGGACTTCCACACCGAGGAGGTGACCGGTCTCGCCCTCGGCGGGCCGGAGAGCGGAGCCGGCGGCGAGCTGCGGCCGGGCCCGGCCGGGGCGGACCCGGTGCTGCCCGCCCTGCACCGGCTGGACCGGCGGCGGCTGGTGGAGCCGGCCGAGCCGGACGGCGGCTACCGCTTCCGCAGCGGCCTCGTCCAGGAGGTCTCCTACCGGGGCACCGCCAAGCGGGTCCGTGCCGAACGGCACGAGCGGGCCGCCGAGCTGCTGGCCTCCCGCGGCGCCCCGGACGGCGCGGTCGGCGGGCACCTCGCCCTCGCGCACCGGTACCGCACCGAGCTCGGTCTGCTGGACGCCCGCACCGACGCGCTGCGCGGGCGGGCCGCCGACCGGCTGGCCGCCGCCGGTGCGACCGCGCTGCGCCGGGCCGACCTCGGCTGGGCGGAGGAGCTGCTCGACCGGGCCGTCGGCCTGTACCGGCCGCAGGACCCGGGCCGGGCGGCCGCGGCCTGGCGGCTCGCCGAGGTTCGGCTGGCGAGCGGCCGCACCGAGGAGGGCCGTGCCCTGCTGGAGGAGGCGGCGGCCGCCGGGGACGCGGTGCTCGCCGCGCACGCCGGCCTGGCGCTGGCCGTGCTCGACC
>NZ_JBEYFP010001322.1:0-1248 GCF_040634455.1 Kitasatospora sp. NPDC007106 | reverse complement strand
CAGCGCGTCGCGATCGCCCGCGCACTGGCGATGAAGCCGAAGCTGATGCTGTTCGACGAGCCGACCTCCGCGCTCGACCCGGAGCTCGTCGGCGACGTCCTGGACGTCATGCGGGACCTCGCCGCGGACGGCATGACGATGGTCGTGGTCACGCACGAGATCGGCTTCGCCCGCGAGGTCGGCGACACCGCGGTGTTCATGGACGACGGCGTCGTGGTCGAGGCCGGCGATCCCCGGACCGTCCTGGTGGACCCGGAGCAGGAACGCACCAAGGCGTTCCTGTCCAAGGTCCTGTGAGCGCCCCCGCAGGCCAGGCGCCGACCACGGACCGTTCCCCGGTCGGCGCCGCCGTCCTCCTGGCCGCCGCCGAGGCGGCGCTGCCGCCCTATCTCGCCGAACTCGCCGAACTGGTCGCCCTGGACTCCGGCTCCTACAGCCCCGAGGGCGTGAACCGGGTCGCGGACTGGGTCGAGCAGCGGCTGGACCGCATCGGCTTCGCGACCGAGCGCATCCCCACCCGCCTGCCCGACGGCCGCCCGTGTGGTGACGTGCTGGTCGGTCGGCTCGCCGGAACCCTGCCCGCTGCCGACGGCGGGGCCCGGATCGTGCTCGTCGGCCACATGGACACCGTCTTCGAGGACGGCACGGCCGCCGCGCGCCCCTTTCGCACCGACGGCGGCCTGGCCCACGGCCCCGGCGTCAGCGACGACAAGGGAGGACTGCTCGCCGGCATCACCGCCGCCGACCTCCTGGTCCGGCACGGGCGGACCGCGTTCGCCGAACTCGTCGTCCTCGCCACCCCGGACGAGGAGATCGGCTCGCCCGCCAGCCGCCCGATCACCGAACGCGTCGCCACCGGAGCCGACTACGCCCTCGCGCTCGAGTGCGCCCGGGAGAACGGCGACCTGGTCGTCGAACGCAAGGGCGTCGCCGACCTCCTCGTGACGGTCACGGGCCGCGCGGCCCACGCGGGCATCGAACCCGAGCGCGGCGCCAACGCGGCGCTGGCCGCGGCCCACCTCGTGGTCGACCTCCAGGCGCTCAACGGCCGCCGGCCCGGTGTCACCCTCAACGTCGGCGTGGTCCGGGCCGGCACCCGGACCAACATCGTCTGCCCCGAGGCCGAACTGCAGGTCGAGGTCCGCGCCACGACCACCGCCGGGCTGCACACCGCGATCGCCGAGATCCGCGAGGCCGCCGCCCGCACCGTCGTCGACGGCACCACCGCCCGGGTTCACCAGGTCGACC
>NZ_JBEYFP010001321.1:0-1253 GCF_040634455.1 Kitasatospora sp. NPDC007106 | reverse complement strand
GGGCCCGGACGTCCAGCGCGCCCTCGCCCAGGTGCCGGGCTGCGGCGTCGACCGCCTGGAGCGGACGCCCCACCCAGCGGGCCAGCCGCACCGACACCTGGGCGAGGGCGCGCTGGACGTCCGGGCCCCGGCGGACTCCGGGCCCGAGGAGGTGCGCCGGCTCGCCGCCACCTTCAACACCATGGCGGCACGCACCGAGGCCCTGGTGCACGGACACCGGGCGGTGACCGCCGACGTGTCCCACCAGCTGCGGACCCCGCTGACGGCACTGCGGCTGCGGCTGGACCTGCTGGCCGCGGACGCCGAGGGCGAGGACGCGGTCGAGCTCGCCGGCGCCCAGGAGGAGATCGCCCGCCTGTCGCGCCTGGTGGACGGCCTGCTGGCGGCCGCCCGCGCCGAGAACGCCGTACCCAGGCCCGTCCCCGTGCGCGTGGACGAGGTCGTCGCGGAGCGGATCACCGCCTGGGAGCCGGTGGCCGCCGAACGGCAGGTGGAACTGGCCTCGCACAGCCCCGGCCGGCCCGTCGTGTACCTCGGCGCCGGCGACCTGGAGCAGCTGCTCGACAACCTGCTGGCCAACGCCCTGGAGGCGGTGCCCGGAGGCGGCCGCATCCGGGTGGAGGCCGCGTCCGCGGCGGCCTCCTTCGGGCCCGGCACGGAACTGCGGGTCGTCGACGACGGGCCGGGGATGAGTCCCGAGGCGCGGGCGACCGCATTCCGGCGCTTCGGCAATCCGGAGGCGCGCGGCACCGGCCTCGGCCTGGCCATCGTGCACCGGCTGGCGACCGCCAACGGTGGCACGGCCCGCCTGGAGGAGACCGCGGGCGGCGGTCTGACCGTGGTGCTGGAACTCCCCGCCGTCCCGCGCGGGCAGGGGCCGGAACCGGGCCGTCCCCCGCAGCGGACGGGCTGAGCCCGCCGTCGGCAGGCGGTCCACCCTGCCCGTTCCCGACCGCCGTGAGATCAGGTGTCCGCCCGCCTTTACGGGATGCGAAGGATTTCTGAACGGTATCCCGACCGCCCGTGTCGGACGCTGGAGACGGACGGTCCGGAGGCGACCCCACCGTCCGCACCCCATCACGAGGGATGCCGGGACGCCACCACCGGAGGTGCACCATGCCAGACTCCGACCCGCAGGACAGCCTCGCCGCCCGCCGGCGCGAGCGGGGGCTGCGCCGCGTCGGTCGGCACAGAGCCGGTCGGGGGTACGGCTTCGCATCGCAGCGCTCACGGCGTCGATTCTCTCCCAGTCC
>NZ_JBEYFP010001320.1:0-1254 GCF_040634455.1 Kitasatospora sp. NPDC007106 | reverse complement strand
GCCGCAGGTACGGGGCCCGCGCGTCGGCGGGCAGGGCGGCGACCAGCGCCAGCGGGCCGGCGAACCGGTGCACCGGCAGCGCCTCGCCGCGCAGGTGGGAGATCATCGCCAGCCGCTCCGGCCGCACCACGTCCACCACCCGAGCCCGGTCGCCCTCCAGCACCTGGAGGTTCACCATCAGGCCGGTGGCCCCGGACAGCCCCTCCAGGACGGGCCGGGCCAGCGCCGTCAGCGAGTGGTGCAGCGCCGCGGCCGAGACCTGCAGCGCGGCCGCGCCCGGCAGGTAGGTGTCGCCGACCCGCAGCACCCAGCCGCGCCGGACCAGGTCGAGCAGGATCCGGTAGGCCGTCGCCCGGTGCAGGTCGACCGACCGCGCGAGGTCTGCCAGCCGGGCGGGACGGTCGGCGCGGGCGACCGCCTCGACGAGATCGAGGGCCTTGTCGACCGCGGACCGGGGAGCCTGTGACATCCGACCTCTCCACCTCCGGGGGCCACTGGGATACAGTGACGCGAGTGTTTCCGCAGACAATACACATGTTGCGCCAGGCGCAACAGATGAGCGAGAGGTGACGGATGCCGGACGAGTCCCACGGCGCACCCACCCCCTACGCGCCGCCCGCGCCCGGTGCCGTCACCGTGTACCGCGGAGCCACCGTCTTCGACGGGACGGACCGCCCGCCCCGCCGGGCCGCGATCGTGGTCGACGGCGAACGCATCCGGCACGTCGTCGACGAGACCGAGCTGCCGGCCGTGCTCCCGGACGGCGCCGAGACCGTCGACCTCGACGGCCGCCACGTCATCCCCGGTCTGATCGACGCCCACCAGCACCTCGCCACCCCGCCCGACCGGCCCCGCGCCGAGGCCGTGCTGCGCCGCCTGGTGCACAGCGGCGTCACCGCGATCCGCGACATGGCCGACGACGTCCGCCAGATCGGCGACCTCGCCCGCGCCACCCTGGTCGGCGAGATCCCCGGCCCCGACATCCACTACGCCGCCCTGATGGCCGGGCCCTCCTTCTTCGACGACGTCCGCACCCACCAGGTCACCCGCGGTGCCGTCGCCGGACAGGTCCCCTGGATGCAGGCCGTCACCCCCGACACCGACCTGCGGATCGCCGTCGCCCTCGCCCGCGGCACCCACGCCTCCGCGATCAAGGTCTACGCCGACCTCGACGCCGCCACGGTCGCCGCGATCACCGCCGAGGCCCACCGCCAGTCCATCCCCGTCTGGGCACACGCCGCCGTCTTCCCGGCC
>NZ_JBEYFP010001319.1:0-1258 GCF_040634455.1 Kitasatospora sp. NPDC007106 | reverse complement strand
GGCCCCAGCCGCGCCGCTCCTGGCCCTCCTGGCCCTCCTCGCCGTCCTCCTCGGACTCCCAGCGGGCCCACCCGTCGCGGGAGCGGGCGCCGGGGACGACGGGCCGAGCCGCGCGGTCACTGCAGGGCGGCGGCGCGGCGGTCGAGGACGGCCAGGGCACGCCGGCCCCAGCGGATGTTCTCCTCCTCGAAGGCGAGGCCGCGCAGCAGGGTGAGGTAGGGGCCGATGCGCTCGGCGCCGGCGAGGAACTCGTCCTCGGTGCGACCGTCGAGGAGCCGCGCCCGCAGCCGTTCCCAGCGGGCGATCTTCGCCTCGGCCCAGGCGATCCGTTCGGCGACGGCCGCCCGTACGGCACCGGCGTCGCCCGCGTCCACCGCCTGCACCTTGACCATCAGCTCGTCGCGGATCGCGCCGGGGCGCAGCGGTTCGGCGGTGAACTCGCGCAGGTGCCGGCGGCCCTGCTCGGTGAGCGAGAAGAGCCGTTTGTTGGGGCGGCGTTCCTGCTCGACGACGCGGGCCCGGACGAGCCCCTCGGCCTCCATCCGGTCGAGCTCCCGGTAGAGCTGCTGCGGGGTGGCCATCCAGAAGTTCGCGACGGATGCGTCGAACTCCTTGGCCAGGTCGTACCCGGACGCCTCGCCCTCCAGCAGTGCGGCCATCACCGCGTTGCGCAACGCCATCCCGACAGGGTAGCGCCGCCGGTCCGGGCGCCTCTGGACAGCGGCCGGGAAACCCGCCTAGTCTCCTCCACACCTATTCAAAAAGTTGAGTATCTCCCCCACCCGGAGGTGGCCGGATGCACCCCTTCCGCGAGGCCGTCGAGCGGCGCGACCCGGCGGCGATCGAGGCCCTGCTCGCCGAGGACGTCGTCTTCACCAGCCCCGTCGCCTTCAAGCCCTACGCGGGCCGGGCGATCACGGCGGCGATCCTGCGCGCCGTGATGCAGGTCTTCGAGGACTTCCGCTACGTCCGGGAGTTCGCGAGCGAGGACGGCCGCGGGCACGCGCTCGCCTTCACCGCGACGGTCGACGGCCGCCGCGTGGACGGCTGCGACTTCCTGCACCTGGACGAGGAGGGCCTGATCGACGACTTCACGGTGATGGTCCGTCCGTTGTCCGGCGCCCACGCGCTGGCCGAGGCGATGGGCGCCCGGTTCGAACAGATCAGCACCGCCGGAGCTGTCCCCGGCGCCGATGCCGCCGGCGCCGCCCACCGCGCACCCGAGGTCGGAGACGACCCAGGCGTCGGCGCTCGGCAG
>NZ_JBEYFP010001318.1:0-1258 GCF_040634455.1 Kitasatospora sp. NPDC007106 | reverse complement strand
CCTGCGGGCCGCGCCGCCCCCGGTCGGCGCGGCGGTGCCGCCGGGCGGGGCCGCCGACGGGAGCCGGTGCCGGCGGCCCCTCGACGGCTCCGGACGGTTCAGTAGCCGTAGCCGCCGGTGGCGGGCGAGGCGGCGGCCGCCGCCTTGCCGCCGGTCGGGGTGACGGCCCACCAGGTGCCCTTGACGCCCTGGCCCTTGGTGTCGCCGGGCTTGGTGTCCGGCGTGTAGCGGTAGAGCGGCCAGCCGTTCAGGGTGACCTGCTTGCTCCCGTCGGCGCGGGTGACGGTGGAGACCAGCTTGGCGTCGATGCCCTTGAGCTGCGGGTTGTCGCTCGCCATCACGGGCGGCCAGAGCTTGGCGCAGTCGCCGTTGCAGTTGGACACCGGCGGCTTGGCGGTGTCCTTGTCGAAGCGGTAGAGCGTGTAGCCGCTGCCGTCGGTGACGATGGTGCCGAGCGTCGAGGAGCTCGCGGTCTGCAGCCCCGTGCCGCCGCCGGCGGGCGCCGACGGGGCGGACGAGGAAGGCTCCGACGGGTTGGCGGGCGCGCTCGCGGCGGGGGCGGTGGTGCCGCCCGCGGTGTCGGTGGTGCCGCCCGGGTCGCAGGCGGTGACCAGGGCGATCGCGGCGGCGGCCGAGGCGGCGAGCAGGGCGGTACGGCGGAAGTCGGGCATGGCTGTTTCCCCCACGGTGTGAGTCAGGTTTCGTCGGGCGCTCTCCCCGCGCCCACACCGAGGAGTACGGGCGCGGCGCCGGATCGACTCAACGGGTCGCGAAACTTTTTTTGGAATACCTCGGGGCCGGGCAGGGTTGACGCCACCGGACCACTCCCGAAGGGCAGGTAGGACACCATGAGCACGGTCGAGCTGACCACGGCGAACTTCGACGAGATCGTTCCCGGCGCGGAGGGCAAGGACTTCGTGCTGATCGACTTCTGGGCGGCCTGGTGCGGTCCGTGCCGGATGTTCGGTCCGGTCTTCGAGAAGGCCTCCGAGCGTCACCCGGACCTCGTCTTCGCCAAGGTCGACACCGAGGCGCAGCAGGAGCTCGCGGCGGCGTTCGACGTGCAGTCGATCCCCACGCTGGCGATCATCCGCGAGGGCGTGCTGGTGTTCGCGCAGCCGGGCGCGCTGCCCGAGCCGGCGCTGGAGGACCTGATCGGCCAGGCCCGCGGGCTGGACATGGCCGAGGTGCACGCGAAGGTCGCGAAGGCCCGCGCGGAGGCGGAGGCCGCCTCCCAGGCCTGATCCCTCCTTCCCCG
>NZ_JBEYFP010001317.1:0-1259 GCF_040634455.1 Kitasatospora sp. NPDC007106 | reverse complement strand
CGATCCCCGGCCGCCCGCCCGCACCCGGCGAACTCGGCCGCGGCTGCCCGTTCGCCCCCCGCTGCCCGCTCGCCGAGGACCGCTGCCGGACCGCCGAACCCGCCCTCGACACCGGCTCCGACGGCTCCGACGGCACCCACGACCGGACGTCCGGCCACCTCGCGGCCTGCGTCCGCGCCGACGAACTCGCCGCCCGCCGACCCGCACCCGCCGAGGTCTACCCGGTGCCCGCCGTCCCCGCCCCCGCCCGTGCGCTGCCGCCGCGCGCCGAACGGGACACCGTGCTCGCCGTCCGCGGCCTCACCAAGAGCTTCCCCCGGCTCAAGGGCGCCGTCCTCAAGCGCCGGATCGGCGACATCCACGCCGTGGACGGCGTCGACCTCGACATCCGCCGCGGCGAAACCCTCGGCCTGGTCGGCGAGTCCGGCTCCGGCAAGTCCACCACCCTCTACGAACTGCTGCGCCTCGCCGCACCGCAGGGCGGCCGGATCGAACTCCTCGGCCAGGACACCGCAGCCCTCGACCGGGCCGCCGCCCGCCGCCTGCGCGCCCGGGTGCAGATCGTCTTCCAGGACCCGGCGGCGAGCCTCGACCCCCGGATGCCGATCGGCGACATCGTCGCCGAACCGCTGCAGGCCCAGCGCGCCCCGCGCGAGGAGGTCCGCCGCCGGATCCCCGAGCTGCTGCGGCAGGTCGGGCTCGACCCGGAGCACGCAGACCGCTACCCGCACCAGTTCTCCGGCGGCCAGCGACAGCGGATCTCGATCGCCCGGGCCCTCGCCGTCCGGCCCGACCTGCTCGTCCTGGACGAACCCGTCTCCGCGCTCGACGTCTCCGTCCAGGCCGGGGTGCTCAACCTGCTCCAGCAGCTCAAGGCCGAACTCGGCCTCGCCTACCTCTTCGTCTCGCACGACCTGTCCGTCGTCCGGTACCTCGCCGACCGGGTCGCCGTCATGTACCTCGGCCGCACCGTCGAGACGGGCGCCGTCACCGAGGTCTTCGAACGGCCGCGGCACCCGTACACCCGCGCCCTGCTGTCGGCCGTCCCGCTGCCCGACCCGGCGGCGGAACGCCGGCGCAGCAAACTCCTGCTGGCCGGCGACCCGCCCTCGCCGACCGTCCGGCACGAGGGCTGCCGCTTCCGCTCCCGCTGCCCGGTGTACGCCGCCCTGGACGCGGAGCGGCGCGGCCGCTGCGAACGGGACACCCCGCCCGACACCGCCGCCGCCCCCGGCGTCGACCACGTCGCCGCCTGCCAC
>NZ_JBEYFP010001316.1:0-1260 GCF_040634455.1 Kitasatospora sp. NPDC007106 | reverse complement strand
CCGTATGCTCGCAGGCATGGGCGGTACACAGGCACGCGGTGGCGGGCGCGGACCAGGACGGCCGCGGGAGGAGCGGGTGACGGGCGCCGCCCTGAACGCGGTGATCGAGCTGGTCACCGAACAGGGCATCCGGGCGGTCACCATGGACGCCGTGGCCGCCCGGGCGGGCGTCAGCAAGCCGGCCATGTACCGGCGCTGGCCGTCCAAGCAGGCCCTGGTGATCGCGGCCGCCGAGAGCCGGATCGGGCCGCTCTCGGTGCCCGACCTCGGTGATCTGCGGGCCGAACTGCGCGAGGTGCTGACCACGCGTCTGGCCTCCTACCGGATGCCCGGCACGGACCGGCTGGTGGCCGAGCTGATCGGCGCCGCCGCCGCGGCGGAACCCGGCGAGCACGGCGCCTACGCGGCCTACACCGACCGGATCATGGCGGAGACCCGCATCATCCTGGAGCGGGGCATCGCCCGGGGCGAGGTCCGCCCGGAGATCGACATCCGCTCGGCCGCGACCCTGGTGGCGGCCCCGATGATCTACCGGCTGCTGGCGGAGCGCGAACTGCCGGACAGTCATCTCGTCGACGACCTCGTCGACTTCGTGGTGCGCGCGGTCAGCCGCACCTCCTGATCCGCGCATCCCCCGGCCGCCGGGGGGCGGACGCGCCCCTTGTTTCGCCAGGGTGCGTCACCGAATCTCCTCGTCCCAGCCTCTTGCCCTGTCGCGGGCGAATATCAATACTGCCGGTAACGAATTCCGCCGCGAACCGTGGAGGACCGCATGGGCACCGCCGTGAGCACCACCTCGCACCCGATCCTCGCCAAGCCGCTGTTCCACGCCGGCCGCCGCCGGCTGGAGCGGACGGCGCCCGACACTCCGCACGCCGACTTCCGCCTGCTGGAGATCACCCCGATGACCCCGCACATCGGCGCCGAGATCACCGGCGTCGACCTCGCCGACCCGATCGGCGAGGACCTCGCCGCCGAACTGCGCCGGGCCCTGGACGAGTGGAAGGTGATCTTCTTCCGGGACCAGCACCGCTTCGACGCCCGCGCCCACCTCGCCCTGGCCGGCGTGTGGGGGCCGCCCGAGCCGAACCCGTTCTTCCCCAAGGGCGACACCGCCGGGGTCTCCCGGCTCGCCAAGGACGCCACCGCCATCGGCCAGGAGAACATCTGGCACAGCGACCACTCCTTCATGGCCGCCCCGGCGATGGGCTCCGTCCTGCGGGCCGTGGAGGTCCCGGCCGCCGGCGGCGACACCATGTG
>NZ_JBEYFP010001315.1:0-1262 GCF_040634455.1 Kitasatospora sp. NPDC007106 | reverse complement strand
CCCAGCACCAGCCGGCGGTCGCGGCGGGTGCGCAGCGCGCAGGCGACGGCGGCGGGCACGCCACCACCAGCACCGCCACCGCCGCCGTGACCGCCGCCTGCGGATCGCCACCGGCACCGAGCCAGAAGCCCAGCACGCAGACGGCCACCGCCAGCACGCACGGCACGAACCCGCCGGCGACCGCGTCGGCCAGCCGCTGCGCCCGCGCCCGGCCGGTCTGGGCCTCGGTCACCAGTGCGGTGATGCGGGCGAGTTGGGTGTCCGCGCCGACGGCGGTGGCGCGCACCACCAGCACACCGCCGACGTTGACCGTGGCACCGGTGACCCGGTCGCCCGGCCCGACCTCCACCGGCACGCTCTCACCGGTGAGCAGGCTGGCATCCAGCGCCGAGCCGCCCTCGACGACCACGCCGTCCGTGGCCACCTTCTCGCCGGGCCGTACGACGAACTCCTGGCCGGGCAGCAACTCGCGCACCGGGACGAGACGTTCGACGCCCGCCGCACGGACGCACACCTCCTTGGCGCCCAGTTCGGCGAGCGCCCGCAGCGCCGATCCGCCGCGGCGGCGGGCCCGCCCCTCCAGGACGCGGCCGCACAGCACGAACAGCGGCACGCCGACCGCCGCCTCCAGGTACAGGTGGGCGGCGCCGCCCGGGTCCGCGGTGAGCGAGAACGGCATCCGCATGCCGACCGTGCCGGCGCCGCCGAGGAACAGCGCGTACGCCGACCAGCCGAAGGAGGCCAGCACACCCAGGCTCACCAGGGTGTCCATGGTCGGCGTCGCCTGCCGCAGATGGTGCCAGGCCCGGCGGTGGAACCCGTACGCGCCCCAGGTCACCACCGGGACGGCCAGCAGGAAGCAGACCCACTGCCAGGGCGGGAACTGCAGCCCGGGTGCCATCGACACGGTCAGCACCGGCACGGCGAGGGCGGCCGTGACGGACGCGCGGAGCAGCCCGCCGTCGTCCCCGTCCGTCGGCGCGGCCCCGACCGGTTCGTCGGGAAGGGGCGCGGCGGTGCAGCCGGCGCGTTCCACCGCGGCTGCCAGGTCGGCGAACGGGACGCCGGCCGGATGGACGACCCGGGCGCGGCCGGTGGCCAGGTTCACCGTCGCCGTCACGCCGTCGATCCGGGCCAGCCGCTTCTCGACCCGGCCGACGCACGCCGCGCAGGTCATGCCGCCCACGGCCAGGTCGGTGACCACGCGGCCGGTCGCGGCGCTCACCGGGCCGCCCCCGCCGCATGGCCCGGCATGCCGCCGC
>NZ_JBEYFP010001314.1:0-1262 GCF_040634455.1 Kitasatospora sp. NPDC007106 | reverse complement strand
GGCCGGCGGCCGCCCGGCGGGACGGCGACCCCGGCCGCGCCGAGCCAGGCCTGGCCCTCGGCGGTGAGCCGCAGGCCGTGCGTCCAGTCGAGCAGGCCCCGGGCGGTCATCGCGTCGGTGATCGCGACGCCGACCGCCCCGGCGAGGTGGTCGTAGCAGGTCCGGGCGTGGGCGAGGGCGCGCCGGCGGCCGTCCGCCGCGAGGGTGGCGGGGCGTTCGGGGCGGCCCGGGGCCAGCGCGGCGAGCTGTTCGACCAGTTCGGCCACCTGGGGGTCGGCCAGCCGGACGTAGCGGTGGCGGCCCTGTCGCTCCTCGGCGAGCAGGCCGCCGCCGACCAGCCGGTTGAGGTGCTCGGTCGCGGTCGGCGCGGCGACACCGGCGTGCCGGGCCAGCTCGCCCGCCGTCCAGGCCCGCCCGTCGAGCAGTGCCAGGCAGAACGCCGCCCGGGTGCCGTCCGCGAGCAGTCCGGCCACCGCCGCGAGCTCCCGGCCGGCCGTCTGCGTTCGTTCGCTCCCCATCCGCCCATTGTCGACCGGCGACCGTTCGGCCGACGCCGAACCGACGGGCCGGTCCCTGCCGCGCACGGGCCGCCGGCGTCCCGTCAGGCCGGTGTGCGGGGTGCGGCCGACGCCGCGTCGAGGGACGGCGCGGCCGTCTCCCCGGCAGGGGCCGCCGGCTCGCCGGGGAGCAGCGCCGCGGCGGCCACCGGGAAGGCGGCGGCCAGGGCGTAGGCGGGGGCGAAGCCGTGGGCGGTGACGAGGGCGCCGGTCAGCGGCGGGACCAGGACGATCGCGGCGTGCTGGCCGAGGCCGTGGACGCCGAGGGCCCGGCCCGCCCAGGCCGGGCCGGCGTGTTCGGCGACGGCGGTGTTGTGCAGGCCGTTGGTGGAGACGGTCAGTGCGGTGGCGAGCAGCAGGGCGGCGGTGCCGAGCGGCGGTGCGGCGGCCGCCCCGAGGGCGAGCAGCAGGACGTCGGCGGCGGTGGCCAGGGCGAGCAGCCGCATCGGGCGCAGCCGGCTGCCGACCCGGTCGGACCACCAGCCGGCGAGCAGCCGCACCCCGGCCCCGGCGAGGTTGGCGACCGCGAGGACCGTGCCGGCGGTCGCGGCCGGCCAGCCGCGGGCGGTGGTGAGGAAGACCAGGGCGAAGCCGGCCACCACGAACTGCGGGACGCAGAGCAGCGCGGCCGCGCCGTGCAGCCGCCACAGCCGGCCGCCGCGGTAGGGGCCCGGCCCGCGGACGGTCCGCCTCGGCGAGCGCTTC
>NZ_JBEYFP010001313.1:0-1263 GCF_040634455.1 Kitasatospora sp. NPDC007106 | reverse complement strand
CCCGCGGCGCTGTTGCCGCCGGCGATGTCCAGGCACTTGCCGAGGGTCTGCAGGGCCTGGCCGTTCCAGGTCCAGTGCTGGTCCTTGGCCCCCGACTGGCAGTCCCAGAGCTGGACCGCGGTGCCGTCGCCGCCGGTGTCGTCACCCGCCACGTCCACGCACGTGCCGCCCGGACCGGTGATCGTCCGGCCGGTCACCGAACCACCACCGCCGCCGCCGGTGCCCGGGCCCTTGTTGTAGACGGCCACCGAGTCGACGACCAGCTTGCCGCCGGAGACCGTGGCCGCGTTCGGGCCGCCGCCGAAGGCGTCCGGGAAGCCGCCGCCGATCGCCAGGTCGTAGATGATGAAGAACGGGTGGTCGATCGCGTCGGCCCAGGTCGTCGGGTCCACCTGGTTGGCGTTGACGGTGAAGAAGTTGTTCCCGTCGAGGTAGAACCGGACCTGCTCCGGCGACACCGAACGGTCGATCTCCGCCGCGTAGTCGTGGAAGCCGGTCTGGCAGCCCGAACAGGCGCGCTCGCCCGAACCGATGCCGGTCGACTCGTTGCACGGGCCGCCCGGGTTCACCCCGCAGTGGATGGTGCTGAAGACGGAACCGCGGCCGTTGATGTCCTCCATGATGTCGATCTCGCCGGACTTCGGCCACGTCACGCCGGAGCGCAGCGGCGCGCCGAGCATCCAGAACGCCGGCCAGTAGCCCGCCCCGTTGGCGGTGTTGACGTTGGGCTGCTGGAGGACGGACTCGATCCGGACGACTCCGCCCGCCGGGGCGCCGAAGGACGCCGACTGGGTCTCCACGCGCCCGGACGTCCATCCGCTCCGCGGGTCGGACCCGGAGTGCAGGGCCTGGAGCACGAGATGGCCCTGGCCGTCGTAGTAGACGTTCGACGTGCTGCTGGTCATGGTCTCGATCTCACCGGTGCCGAAGTTGCTGCCCGGCCCGGTGTCGTACTTCCACAGGCTCTGGTCGACGCCGGTCCCGGACGCACCGTTGAAGTCGTCGCTCCAGGTGAGCGTGAAGCCCGACGGTGCGGGGGGCACCGCCGCCTCGGCCTTCACCGCCGCGACGTTCACCGTCGGGACGACGATCGCCGCCACCGTGACCGCGACGACGGGAAGGATTGAGAGCGCTCTCTTCAAGGCGCGGCGTGGTGCCTGTGCAAATTTCCCTTGCATGTGTCGGACCTCCGAAGACGGGTTCGATGGTGCTGGGCCGCTCCGCAGTCCCCTGGCGACCTGCCGCGGCGGGTGGTGCGCGGCC
>NZ_JBEYFP010001312.1:0-1264 GCF_040634455.1 Kitasatospora sp. NPDC007106 | reverse complement strand
GGCCAGGGTGCCGCGGCGGGCGGCCCGCGGCAGGGCGCGGGTGCGGCGCAGTTCGTCGTAGGAGCGGCGGGCGCCGCGGGCGGCGAGCCGGTAGGGCAGTCCGCGCGGCCCGCGCGGGAAGAGGTGGCCGGGCGGGCGGTGCCGCGCGATGTGCGCGGTGATCCGGCGGAAGAAGTCCGGGCGGGACGCCGACGGCACCAGGCCCGGCGTGTCGTAGACGGTGAGGGCCTGCCGGACGGTCCGCTCGAAGACGGTCGCCCGCAGCGGGCCGGGGCGCCGGTCCAGGAAGGCGAAGATCTCCTCGTACTGGGCGAAGGCGTCGGCGTGCTTGGGGGAGGGGGTGCTGGTGATCGCCCCCGGGCGGCCGCGGCGGTACGCGTAGCAGGGGCGGTCCAGGAACCGCAGCCGGCCCGCGGCGAGCAGCGCCGGGTAGGTGACGGAGATGTCCTCGTAGTAGCCGCGGCCGAAGGAGACGCCGAGGCCCAGCAGGTAGTCGCGGCGCAGCACCTTGTTCCACACCGCCATCACGGCGCGCAGCAGGTCGGGGTGGTCGGCCGCGGTGCAGCCGGCGGCCAGCTCGGGCCCGGTCAGGTGGTGGTGCCAGGGGTTGGGCTCCGTCCCGCCGTCGTTGTAGACGTGCACGAAGTCGGTGAGCAGCACGTCGGCCGGGGGCAGCCCGGACGCGGCCCGCTCCTCCTCGGCGCGCAGCTCGGCGAGGACGGCGTCGAGGGCGCCGTCCAGCAGCCGGTCGTCGCTGTCGACGAACCAGACCCAGCGGCCGCCGGCCTCGGCCAGCCCGGCCTCGCGGGCGCCGCCGAGGCCGAGGTTCTCGGTGAGGTGGCGGACCCGCAGCCGGTCGTCGCTGGCCGCGTACCGGTCGAGGATCGCCCCGCAGCCGTCGGGGGAGAGGTCGTCCACCGCGATGATCTCGACCTCGCCGGGGGCGGCGGTCTCCGCGCGCAGGGAGTCCAGGCAGTCGGGGAGGAAGCGCTCCACTCCGTGGACCGGCAGGACGATGCTGAGGAGGGGGATCACGCTCGTGTTCACTCCGCGCAGGACAGGTGGGTCGGCGGCTGCTCGCCCGGTACAGCCCACTGTAGCGAGCGCAAGTGGACGGCCGGTTGACAGAAAGTGATCGCCGGGGTGTCGGGAAGTGTCCCGGGCCGACCGCTTCGGACTGTGAAAGCGCGGCGGGTGTCGAGAGGGCGCCGACGGGCGCGGACGTCACGGCCCGCCGTCCGGGGACTGGGCAGCGGCCCCGGAC
>NZ_JBEYFP010001311.1:0-1265 GCF_040634455.1 Kitasatospora sp. NPDC007106 | reverse complement strand
GACCGCGGCGGGGGCGGCCCCCGCGTCCGCCGCCGACGAGCAGGCGGACGGCCGGGGCGACGCGCAGCGGGCCGCGGGGACGCGTCCGCCCGTCCGCACGGGCACCGGCCTGGACCGGCTGCCGCACCCGCTGGTGGTGGCGCACCGGGGTGCGAGCGGCTACCGGCCGGAGCACACCCTCGGCAGCTACGAACTGGCGCTGGAGCTCGGCGCGGACGTCATCGAGCAGGACGTCGTGCCGACGAAGGACGGCCATCTGGTCGTCCGCCACGAGAACAACATCGCGGAGACGACGGACGTCGCCGACCACCCCGGGTTCGCCGCCCGGCGGACCACGAAGACGGTCGACGGCACCGCGCTGACCGGCTGGTTCACCGAGGACTTCACGCTGGCCGAGCTGCGCACGCTGCGCGCGAAGGAGCGGCTGCCGCAGCAGCGCCAGCGCAACACCTTGTACGACGGCCGCTGGCCGGTGCCGACCTTCCGCGAGGTGGTGGAGTTCGCGAACAAGCGCTCGCGGACCCTGGGCCGCCCGGTGTGGCTGTACCCCGAGACGAAGCACCCGAGTTACTTCCGCTCGATCGGCCTGCCGCTGGAGGAGCGGCTGGCGGACGAGCTGCGCCGCGGCGGGCTGGCGGGCCGCAACGGCCGGGCGGTCCTGCAGTCCTTCGAGCCGAGCAGCCTGCAGCGGCTGGCGAAGCTGGTCGACAACCCGCGGATCCAGCTGCTGAGCGGTCCGACGACGCAGCCGTACGACTTCGTGCTGGCGGGCGACCGGCGGACGGTCGCGGACCTGGTGACGCCGGGCGGGCTGCGCTGGCTGGCGTCGTTCTCGCACGGCATCGGCCCGACCACGCAGCTGATCGCGCCGGTGGACGCCGCGGGCAGGCTGCTGCCGCCGACCACGCTGGTGGCGGACGCGCACGCGGCCGGCCTGGTGCTGCACCCGTGGACGGTGCGCAACGAGAACTCCTTCCTGCCGGTCGACTTCCGCCGGGGCACCGACCCGAACGCGTACGGCGATTCGATCGGCTGGGCGCGCCGGCTCTACGACCTGGGCGTGGACGGCTTCTTCACCGACAACACGGACACCTCGGTGCTGGCCCGCGGCGACTTCTGGGCTGCCCGCGGGGTGAACTGACGACCGGTCAGTCATCACGGCCGGGGGGGGGGGGGGGGGGCCCCCCCCCCCCCCCCGGGGGGCCCGACCCAAACGCGATAGGATGAGCGTCGTGGTGGGGAAGAGAGTTTTGGGTTTTGTTTGT
>NZ_JBEYFP010001310.1:0-1266 GCF_040634455.1 Kitasatospora sp. NPDC007106 | reverse complement strand
CCCGCCGCCGCGGCCTGCGCGAACAGGGCACCGATCAGGAACGGCAGCCGGGTGCCGGGAGCGGTGGTGTTCTCCGGGGCGGAGTAGCCGGGGACGGGGGAGCCGTAGATCAGCGCGTACTCGTGCGGGTGGGCCACCGCCCAGTCGCGGACGGCGTGGCACAGGGCCGTCCAGCGCTCGGCCGGCTCCCGGTCCGCCGCTGCGGTGACGGCCGCGTCCGCCGCGTCGCCCAGGGCGTCGTAGCTGTCGGTGATGAGCGCGGTGAGCAGCGCGTCCCGCCCCGGGAAGTACCGGTAGAGCGCGGAGGCGGAGACCAGACCGATGTCCCGGGCCACCCCGCGCAGCGAGAGGCCGTCCGGGCCGTGCTCGGCGAGCTGGCGGCGGGCCGCCTCCTTGATGTCCCGGGTGAACTCGATGCGGGCGCGCTCGCGGGCGGTGAGCGGCTTGGGGGCGGCGGGCATGGCCACCATCCTGGCAGCCGCCGAGAACGGTGGCAACGATCGAGCACGGCCCGTGCCGACGAGAACGGCGTGCATGAGCGAGAACGGTGTTCTTGACAGCGGCGGCCGCGTCCGCCAGGCTCGTGGTCGAGCGAGAACGGTGTTCTCGCACACCGTCGCACCGCGCCCCACCGCCCCACTGCGCACCGCACCGTCACCGTCCGCCCGACCCGTCCCTGGGGGAGTCCATCGTGAGCAAGCACCTGATCGTCGGCGCCGGCCCCGTCGGCACCGCCGCCGCCCGGCTGCTCGCCGACCGCGGCGAGGAGGTCACCGTGGTGACCCGCTCCGGCCGCACGGCCGCACCGCTGCCCGGCGTGCGCCACCTGCGCCTCGACGCCACCGACGCCGAGGCCCTGGGCGCGGCCGCCGCCGGTGCCGCCGTCCTCTACAACTGCGCCAACCCCGCCTACCACCGGTGGGCGACCGACTGGCCGCCGCTCGCCGCCGCACTGCTCGGCGCCGCCGAGAGCTCCGGAGCCGTCCTCGCCACGGTCGGCAACCTGTACGGCTACGGCGCCGTCGACGGGCCGATGACCGAGGACACCCCGCTGGCCCCCAACACCGTCAAGGGCGAGGTCCGGGCCAAGATGTGGCAGGACGCCGAGGCCCTGCACCGGGCCGGGCGGATCCGCGCCACCGAGGTCCGCGGCTCCGACTACGTCGGCCCCGGCGCGGAGAGCGTGCTCGGCGAGCGCGTGGTGCCCCGGGTGCTCGCCGGCCGCGGCGTCCAGGTGCTCGGCGACCCCGACACCGCGCACAGCTG
>NZ_JBEYFP010001309.1:0-1269 GCF_040634455.1 Kitasatospora sp. NPDC007106 | reverse complement strand
GCCGAGCAGTCGGCCGATCGGGCGGTCCGGGCTCACCGGCGGGGTCAGGCCTCGGGGGTGTGCTCGGTCTTCGTCAGGGCGGTGTGGTCGGGCGCCTCGGCGGGCCGCGGCAGCGCCGGCGTCCCGGCCTGCTCCGCCGCGGGCACCTCGGCGGCGGGCGCCGGAGCGGCCGTCGGGGCGGCCCCGGAGGCGGCCTTGGCGCCGGCGTCGAAGAAGCGCAGCAGCTCGACCGGGAACGGCAGCACCAGGGTGGAGTTCTTCTCGGCGGCGACCTCGACGACGGTCTGCAGCAGGCGCAGCTGCAGGGCGGCCGGGGTGGCGTCCATGACGGTGGCGGCCTCGGCGAGCTTGGCGGCGGCCTGGAACTCGCCGTCGGCGGTGATGATGCGGGCGCGGCGCTCGCGGTCGGCCTCGGCCTGGCGGGCCATCGAGCGCTTCATCGAGTCGGGCAGGGCGACGTCCTTGATCTCGACCCGGTCGATGTGCACGCCCCAGCCCACGGCCGGGCTCTCCAGCATGAGTTCGAGGCCGCGGTGCAGGTTCTCCCGGCCGGAGAGCAGGTCGTCGAGGTCGCTCTTGCCGATGATCGAGCGCAGCGAGGTCTGCGCGACCTGGGACATCGCGAACATGTAGTTCTGCACGTCGACGGTGGCCCGGATCGGCTCCACGACGCGGAAGTAGACCACGGCGTCGACCCGGACGGAGACGTTGTCCCGGGTGATGCCCTCCTGGGCCGGCACCGGCATGGTGATCACCTGGACGTTGACCTTGCGCATCCGGTCGACCAGCGGGATCAGCAGCGTCGGGCCGGGGCCGCGGACCTGCCCGCGGACCTGGCCGAGCCGGAAGACCACCCCGCGCTCGTACTGCTGGACGACCCGGACACCGGTCAGCATCCAGAGCAGACCGGCTCCGACGATGATCGCGAGTACTGCCATCGCGCACCTTCCCCCGTCGCGGCGCAGCCGTGCCGGGTCCGGAGTGGCCCTGTCGCTCGGTGCGAGCCGCGCAGGCCAGTATGCGCGCACCCTGCGGCGGCGCACAGGCGGGGGGCGGATTCGGCGGCGCGCCCGTTCCGGACGGTGCGCCGGAAGCTTCCGGCCGGTGCGCGGGACGCCCTCAGACGGTGCGTCGGGAGCCGCGGTGGGCGGTCTCGGCGAGCAAGCCCTGCCAGGCGTCGGCCACCACGGCGAGGTCGAAGCGGTCGAGCGCGTGCCGGCGGGCGGCGGCGCCGAGCGCGCCGTGCGCATCCGCGAGCAGCTTCTCGAC
>NZ_JBEYFP010001308.1:0-1270 GCF_040634455.1 Kitasatospora sp. NPDC007106 | reverse complement strand
GAGCCGGGAGAGGTTGGTCAGTCCGTGCGAGGTCAGGCCGGCGGCGTCGCCGTGGCAGAGCGCCTCGGCGGAGGCCAGCGCCCGGTCGGCGGGCAGGCCGTGGGCGGTGAACACCTCGGTGGTGAAGCGGATCAGGTCGGGGTACGGGACACGGGCGGTGGTCGGGGCGGGCGCGGACGCCACAGGGGTCACGGACTTGCTCCTGGTGTCGGGTGGTGGTCGGGCCGGGGCCCGGGATGCCGGCTCAGCGGCGGGCGAAGGCGACGAGCAGCCGGGCGACGGCCGCGGCGAAGCCGTCCAGCTGGTCGAGGTCGGCGAACTCGCCCTCGGCGTGCGCCCGGTTGGTGCCGAGGCCGCCGGGGCCGAGCACGACGGTGAAGGCGTCCGGCAGGCCGGCCGCCCAGATGGCGTCGCAGGTGAAGGCCGGCTCGTGGGCCGGCCAGCGGTCGACCCCGGCCTGTCGCAGCAGGGATTCCAGGCCCGGGTGGGCGCCGTCGAGGGTGGGCAGGCCGCGCTTCAGCCAGTCGAGCCCGGTGACCTCGGCGCAGTCGGCCGCTGTCCGGGCGAACTCCGGAACGCCGGCGAACTCGCGGCGGAAGGCGGCGAGGCCGGAGCGGACGGCGCTTTCGACCGCGGCCTCCGTCCGCCGCCCGGAACCGGCGTCCTGGTAGGGGACGTTGAGCAGCAGCTCGCCGCGGCCGTAGACCCGGTTGTGCAGCGGTCCGGTGCCGATCCCGGCGATGCAGACCCGCTCCCGGGGCGCCGCGGCGGTGCCGAGTTCGCGGGCCAGGTGCTGGGCGAGGTAGCCGAGCAGCACGGTGGCGTTGTGGCCGTCGCCGGGGCGGTCGTCGACGGCGTCCTCGCCGCGGACCCGCAGCCGGGCGGTGGCGGCGGCGGTGGCCCGGGGCAGGTAGCGCAGGCCGGTGGGCTCGCAGAACACGTTGAGCACGCCGACGTGGCCCGCCTCGACCAGGACGCGGGTGCCGAAGGTGCCCATCGCGCCGCCCTCCTCGCCGGAGACGGCCTGCACCAGCACGCCCGTCCCGGTGCCGACCAGCGGTTCGGCGGCGCGCGCGGCGCGGATCCCGGCGAGCAGGGCGACCGCCGGGCCCTTGGCGTCGATCGCGCCGCGGCCGAGGAAGCGCCGCCCGTCGAAGGAGACGGGTTCGTGGCCGGCCACGGTGTCCAGGTGGACGTTGAACATCACGGTGCGCGCGTGCGGCAGCGGCGGGCCGAGCCGCAGCACCAGGTTGGGCTGGCAGGCGAGGAA
>NZ_JBEYFP010001307.1:0-1271 GCF_040634455.1 Kitasatospora sp. NPDC007106 | reverse complement strand
GGCACCTCCCAGCCTTCGGCCGAAAGCCGGGAGGTGCCCCCACACGCCCCTGTGCGGCAGCCGTGTGCCTACCGGCGGCCGGTGACCGCGCCGCGGGCTATGTGCGAGAGCTTGGCGACCTCGAAGGCGGCGTAGGCGCCGCTGGAGAGCAGCGAGAACTTGACGCCCTCGCGGCCGTCCGGCCGGCGGTAGCCCTCGGGCTGGTAGCCGCGGTAGTGCTCGGAGGCCCGCTGGAAGAACTGGGGGCGCTCGGAGCGGTCCACACAGCCCCCGAGGTCGAAGACGAAGAGGTAGTGCCGGACCATCCTGGTGAACAGCTCCGGCCACAGGGCGGCGGCGTCCGGCGAGCCGGCGAGCAGCTCGAAGCTGCGGGCGTACTGCTCGAACAGGTCGAACTGGCTGGCACCGGGCGAGCCGACCGGGTTCAGGGTGTGGCGGCGGCGGATGGTCACGCATTCGCGCGGCAGCACGGCCACCCGGCGGGCGGCCAGCATCGCGGCGTGCGCCACCGGGATCTCGTCGTAGTGGCCGTCCGGGAAGGCGGGCACGGTGCCGCGGCGCAGCAGGCGGTCCCAGACCAGTGGCGGGGTGCCGAGCAGGGCGGGCCGCTCGGCGGCCGTGGTGACCTCGGGCCCGGCCTCGGCGAGCACCCGTTCGGCGCCGCCGGGCCACACCTTGTCGCGGTAGAACCGGTTGTGGCCGAACTGGAGGACGTCCACCTCGCCGGTCTGCTCCAGCCGTTCGGCGAGGGCGGCGAAGGCGTCCTCGTCGAGCAGGTGGTCGCTGTCGAGGAAGAGCAGGTAGTCGCCGGTGGCGCGGGCGGCGCCGGCGTTGCGGGCGCGGCCGATCCCGACCGCCGCGTTCAGCCGCAGCACGCTGACCCGGGGGTCGCGCATGCCGTAGGCCTCGGCGACGCGTTCCGGGCAGTCCGGTGAGGTGTCGACGACGAGGACGATCTCGAAGTCGCGGAACGACTGGGCGAGCAGTGCGTCGAGGCACTCCTTCAGCTGGCCGTTCCGATCGTGGGCGGGGAGCACGACGGAGATGAGGGTAGCCATGGCGGGGAGGCTAAAGAGGTCTACAGGCCCCCGCAATGTCCCTAAGCGGACCCAATCGCTCCAAATGCGGTCAGAGTCGATCGATCGCACCCGACATCTTCACGCCGTATCCACGGAATGCCGACAATCGGTCACCGCGGGTCGCGGGGAGTGCCGTGTCCGGTGACGAGGCGGAATTCCGGTCGGACACGGACGCCGCGGGGCACGTGGTCG
>NZ_JBEYFP010001306.1:0-1271 GCF_040634455.1 Kitasatospora sp. NPDC007106 | reverse complement strand
AGACCAGGTAGCTCTCGGCCAGGTCCACCAGGTACCCGGTCTGGCCGCCGAGGCCGCGGGCGACCGGCGGTGCCACCGGTTCGGGGAAGGCGGTGATGGCCGGTGCTCTGGTTGACGTACGGCTTTGCGACCGGATGGAGCGTCAACTGCCCTGCGTGACACCGCGACAGCGTGATGGCAGGGGGCCACGCGATACCGGAAGGCGTGCCCCGTCGGCGCGGCCGAGGGCGCCTTCGGCGTCAGGTTCCGAGCAGGAACGCCGTCACGGTCGCCGCGTAGTCCTGGGGGTGCGTCACATGGGGGATGTGGCCCGCGCCCCGGAAGGTGTTGCGCTGTGCCCGAGGCAGGGCCGCGGCCAGGCGGTCCAGCACGGCGCCGAACCACGCCGGGCTCTCGGTGCCGCTGCTGAGCAGCACCGGCGCCGTGCAGGCAGCGAGTCCGTGGACGTCCAGGGCGGCCCAGTCCGGGTCGTCCTGTTCGTCGAGCCAGGTCTGCGCGTGGATGACGAAGGTGTCCCGGAGCGGCTCGGGCATCGTCTCCCAGGCGCCGGGGCCGAGCGCGATCCGCTCGACGAACACCTTCGCGCCGGCAGCGTCCTCGCCCTCGCGCACCAGCCGTTTGGCTTCCTCGACGGCTGCCGTCACCGTCCTCATGTCCGCCACCGCGGCGGGGTCGTCGAGGACGAGTCCGGCCAGCGGGGGTTCGTGCAGGACGATCCGCCGGAACAGCTCGGGGCGGCGGGCGGCCAGACCCGCCGTGATCGATGCTCCGAAGGAGTTCGCCGCCACGTTGGCGGGTGCCGGGCCGAGGGCCTCGATCAGTGCTGCCAGGTCGTCCTCGTCCTGCCGCCGGGTGCCGGCGCCGGGTACCCGCTCACTGCGGCCGTGGCCCCGCCGGTCGTACGCCACCACGCGGAACGCCGCCTTCAGGTCGGCGTCGACGGCGGGCCTCCACGAGCGGTGGTCGTTCCACGAGCCGTGCACCAGCACCAGCGGCTCGCCCTCGCCGGTCTCCTCGTAGTGCAGCAGCACATCACCGGCGCGGACCTCAGCCATGGCGACACCCTTTCGAGGCGGGCTCCGGGTCTCCTCGGTCTCGGCGCGACCCTGGTGCAAGCGTTCCACAGGCACACCCTCCCCCGGCGGACGCGACACGGGCGGGGCAGGGACGTCGGTGGGGGTCGTTAGGCTGCACGGGCCGGTTGAACGATCATCACGGGGGCGTGCCATGGGTTGGGAGATCACTGCGCAGGGGTACTCCGCGCGACTGGA
>NZ_JBEYFP010001305.1:0-1272 GCF_040634455.1 Kitasatospora sp. NPDC007106 | reverse complement strand
CTGCCGGGCACCGCCCGCCGGTGCGACCCGCCGCCCGCCCGGCGCGTGGACGGGCCGGGCCCGTACCGGTCCACCGGCTCCCCGCTCGGGTACTCCGTCATCTGCTCTCCTCCGTCGACCGGTCGACTGCCCTTCCGGACAGGAGACCCTCATCCGGGCCGGGGATAACGGAAATCGCGCGAATGTTCACGGAAAAACTGCCGCCGCCGACCGTGGCGCGGCGCGGCACGGTCCGGCCGGCCGTTGCAGGCCGCTCAGGGCACCAGCAGCACCAGGACGGGACCGGTGGCGAACGTCATCGCGCTGCCGCCGGGCAGGGTGAACGACGTGCCCGCGGCGGGGTCCGGACGGCTCCAGCTGACGTCCCACACCCGGCCGTCGCGCAGCACCTCCGCCCGGCCCGCGCCGGTGGTCCGGGTGAACACCTCGTTGTCGGGATGGCCGGCGTTGAAGTCGGTGAAGAGACCGGGCACCGTGCTGACGTGCTGGACGACGACGGTCGCCGTCCCGGACCAGGCCGGGTGGCCGTCCACCGCGACGCCGTACGTGCTGCCGTCGAAGCGCACGCCGATGGACGCGGAGGGCAGGTGCCAGGTCATGGCGTCGAGCGTTCTGCCGCCGTCCGGTGCGGTGCCGAACACGAAACCGGGGGAGCGGGCGGGAACGGACGGGAACCGGGCGAGGACCTGGTGCGGGTCGAGGAAGGTGGGGTCCACGGCGTCGTGGGTGAACGCGCCGGGGTCGTTCGGCGGGGTGACGTTCTGCACGTCGGCCCGCTCCAGGAGCGGAAGGAGGCCGCTGATGGCGCCGCTGTAGGCGAAGTCCAGGCGCCCGTACTGCTGCAGGAGCGGGATGTCGGTCTGCCGGGCGGAGCGCACCGGGCCGATCAGGGCGGGCAGGTGGTTCGCGTCGTACACGGCGAGGAACCGGGAGAGGCCGCCCTCGACCTGGATCCAGTACACGATGTCGGCGCGGGCGAGTCCCTGCTGGATCGACTGGACCCGGGCACCGACGTTGTCGATCTTCACGGCGAGGGTGTTGCCCGCCGTGCCGACGTTGTCGAGCGGGTTCGGGAGACCGGGCACTCCTGGTACTCCTGGCAGTCCGGACTCCGGGGCGTCGGACGGCGCGGGCACGCTCGGTGCCGGGGCGGTGGACGCGGCCGGTGCCCTCGGTTCCGGGGCGCTGCCGGCACAGCCCTGGAGGGACGCGAGCCCGATGCCGGCCCCGGCCGCCGCGAGCGGCAGCCCGATCCGGGCGCGGACGCGTCGC
>NZ_JBEYFP010001304.1:0-1272 GCF_040634455.1 Kitasatospora sp. NPDC007106 | reverse complement strand
GGCATGGGCTGGCTGGCGGGGCCGCTGGCGGCGGCCGGGTTCCGGGTGGTCTCGGTCGACCACCACGGGAACGACTTCGTGGGCGGCTACGAGCCCGAGGGCTTCCTCTGCCCGTGGGAGCGTCCGCGCGACTTCGCCTTCGTGCTGGACGTGCTGGCCGCCGAGCGCCCGCTCGGTCCGGTCGGGGCGGCCGGGTTCTCGGCCGGCGGGTACACCGCGGCGGCGCTGGCGGGCGTACGGCTGGATCCCGGTGTGCTGCACGCCCTGGTGACCGGTGCGGTGCCGCTGCCGGAGATCCCGGAGTTCCCGGGGGTGTTGGACGCCTTCCGGGCGAAGGTGCCCGCTGCGGGGCTGTCGGCCCTCACGGCGGAGGCCGGGGCCGACCTGGCCGATCCGCGGGTGCGGGCGGTCTTCCAGGTGGCGCCCGGCCTCGGCCCGATGGTGACGGCGGAGAGCCTGGCGGCGGTGCGGGTGCCGGTGGAGATCCGCTGGGGCGGGGCCGACGTGGTGACCCCGTACGAGGTCGACACCCGGCCCTATCTGGAGGGGATCCCCTCGGCGGCGGGCCGCGAGATCGGCCCCGACGTGGCGCACGCGGACTTCATCGGCCCGGATCCGGCGCCCCGCGCGGCGAAGGCCCGGGCCGAGGTCGCGGCCGACGCGGTCGCGTTCTTCCGCCGCCACCTCGGCTGAGCCTCCGGCCGCCGGAGCGGTCCGACGGTGGCCACGGGGGGCGGCGGCGGGGAGGATACGCATGTGAACGCATCCGAGTCCCGAACCCTGGTGGTGCTGCGGCACGCGAAGTCCGCCTGGCCGGAGGGGGTGCCGGACGCCCGGCGGCCGCTCGGGCCGCGGGGCCTGCGGGACGCACCGGTCGCCGGCCGGTGGCTGCATGACCGGGGGCTGGTGCCGGAGGCCGTGGTCTGCTCCCCCGCCCTGCGCACCCGGCAGACCTTGGAGCTGGCCGCCGCCGGGTGGGACGAGGCGCCGCCGACGGAGTTCGACGAGCGGATCTACGCCGCCGACGGGGGCGAGCTGGTCGAGGTCGTCCGCGGGCTGGACGCGACCGTGGGGACGGCGCTGCTGGTCGGCCACCAGCCCGGGGTGCAGGACCTGGTGGAGTTCCTGGCCGCCGGGACGGGCGGCGAGGCCATGGCTCGGCTCCGGACGAAGTTCCCCACCAGCGGCATCGCCGTACTCGCCCTGGCCGGACCGTGGCGGGACGCCGCGGGGCGCGGCGCCCGGCTGCTGGACTTCGCCGTCCCGCGCGGC
>NZ_JBEYFP010001303.1:0-1275 GCF_040634455.1 Kitasatospora sp. NPDC007106 | reverse complement strand
GCGGGGGCCACCGACGGCGCCCCGCCGCCGGCCGGCACCGCACCGGACCGTCCCCGACACTCGGCGGCCGTGCTGCGCCAATCAACCGATGCCTCGTCGACTCCTGCGAAGCTGGCGCGATGACCCTGCTGCACAGCGCACGGAGTGCGGTCCGACGACTGGGCCTCGACGTCGCGCGCTACCCCGACGAGTGCCCCGACCGTCAGGTGGCCCGCCTGCTGAGCCACCACCGCGTGGACGTCGTCCTCGACGTCGGCGCGCACACCGGGCACTACGCGTCCCAGCTGCGCGTCTGCGGCTACCGGGGGCGCATCACCTCCTTCGAGCCCGTCGGCGAGCTCCACCGGCAGCTGCTCCGCCGGGCGGCCGGCGATCCCCGGTGGAACACCGTGCGTTGTGCGCTCGGCGACCGGCCCGGCACCGCGGTGATCAACGTCGCGGGCAACGCCGGAGCGAGCAGCTCGCTGCTGCCGATGCTGGACCTGCACACCGAGGCCTCGCCCGGCAGCGCGTACGTCCGGACGGAGGAGGTCGGGGTGGAACGCCTCGACGCGCTCTGGCCGGGTCTCGTCGCCGAGGGCGAGCGGGCCTTCCTCAAGCTGGACGTCCAGGGCTTCGAGCGGCAGGTGCTGGACGGCGCCGGGGAGCGCGTCGCCGACTGCGCGGGGCTGCAGCTGGAGATGTCCCTGGTGCCGCTGTACGACGGGGGGATGCTCCACCGGGAGGCCCTGGACTGGGCCCAGGAGCGGGGGTTCACCCTGATGCACCTCCTGCCGGGGTTCACCGACGGCAGGACGGGCCGGATGTACCAGTGCGACGCGGTGCTGTTCCGCGAATAGCGCGACACCTCGGAGTGTCGGGGGGACGCGGGACCACCCGGTGGACCATGTTCGTCCTGTGGAACCACTCCGTATCGCGGTGCTGATGACATGTCACAACCGCGCCCCGAAGACCCTGGCCGCACTCGTCTCGCTGCGCGACCAGCGCGGCCTGCCGGCGGGGACGGTGCTGTCCGTCCACCTCGTGGACGCGGGCAGCACCGACGGCACCGCCCGGGCGGTCGCGGAGCACTTCCCCGAGGTCGAGGTGGTGACGGTCGGCCAGGACGTCTTCTGGGGCGAGGGCATGCGCACCGCCAGCCGGCGCAGCAGACGCGGCGGGCTGCCCGCCTGGGACCACCAGCTGTGGCTCAACGACGACGTGCGGCTCACCGCCGACGCGGTCGCCGACCTGCTCGCCACCGCGGAGCGGACCGGCGGCGGGGCCGTCGTCGTG
>NZ_JBEYFP010001302.1:0-1276 GCF_040634455.1 Kitasatospora sp. NPDC007106 | reverse complement strand
CGTGGCGGACGTCGTCGAGTGGACCCGCTCCTGGCGGCCCGGACCCTCCGGCGCGACCGGCTACGTCACCCTCTTCGCCATGGGCGGCACCAGCGACCGGCCCCGCCCCGACGAAACCGCCTCCCCGCACCGCGACGCGACGTACGTCATCGACATCGGCACCCACTGGAAGCCCGGCACGCCGTCCGACCAGGTGGACCGCCTGCTGGCCCAGACCCGTGCCGCCCACCGCACCCTGCGCCGCCGCCTCGACACCGACAGCGCCTACGTCAACTTCCCCGACCCCGACCTCCCCGACTGGCAGCACGCCTACTACGGCGCCAACCACACCCGCCTCACCCAGGTCAAACGCCGCTACGACCCGACGGGCCTCTTCCACTACGCCCAGGGCGTCACCGCGCGGAACGCCTGACACGGACGGCCCGAATCCCGCCGCCCGCCCGCCGTTCGCCCACCGCCCGCCCGTCAGCCGCCCGGGCGGCCGGAAGGCCGGGGTCCGGATGTGGCGGCGGCCGGGCCATGGGGCAGGATGGCAGTCCGTTCGGAATGCGTACATCCGCTCCAATGCGGCTGCGCACCACACGACCTGACAGGCGACAAGGTGACGACACAGTACATACGGCGGCCGGCGGCGGCCCGTTCCCTCGCCCTCCACGCTGCGGAGGCGGGACGGTGACGGTGACCCGGGACCTGGTCCTGCACGACTGGGTGGTGGCCGGCATCGCCCTGGCCTCCGGATGTGTGGCCGGTCTGGTCCTGCGGGCTCTGATGAAGTGGCTGGGCAAGCACGCGGGCCGGACCAAGTGGAGCGGCGACGACATCATCGTCGACGCACTGCGCACCGTCGTCCCCTGGGCGGCCGTGGTCGCCGGGGCCGCGGTGGCCGCTTCGGCGCTGCCGCTCACCGCCCGGATCGGGGGGCTGGTCGACAAGTCGCTGACGGCCGTGCTCATCGTCATCGCGACACTCAGCGCGGCCCGGGTGGTGGCCGGGCTGGTGCAGTCGGTGGCCGCGTCCCGGACGGGCGTCGCGGCGTCCGCGACCATCTTCGTCAACATCACCCGCATCGTGGTGCTGTCGATGGGCGTCCTCGTCGCCCTGGAGACCCTCGGGGTGTCCATCGCCCCGCTGGTCACCGCCCTCGGAGTGGGCGGCCTCGCGGTCGCGCTGGCGTTGCAGGAAGCCCGACCGGTGGCACCTGCACCGCCCCGAGCTGGAACGCCGCCACGGTCTACGCGACCGCCGGTGCCAAGGTCTCCTGGAAGGGTCACAACTA
>NZ_JBEYFP010001301.1:0-1276 GCF_040634455.1 Kitasatospora sp. NPDC007106 | reverse complement strand
TGGCCGGCCACAACCGCACCCCGCCTAGGCTGGGGGAATGAGCCGCCCAGCACCCCCGCCGGAGATCGTCGAGGTGGCCGCGACCCTGTTGCCGCACCACCGCGAGATCGGCGAGCGCCTGGCCCGGCGGATGCGCGCGGAGATCGAGTCCTACCGCAACGAGGACCTCATCCCGTTCCACACCATCCGGGCCTCGTGCATCCGCAACATCGAGCTCATGATCCGGCACTTCGTCCACACCGGTCCCGCCGACCTCGGGCCGCCCCAGGCGACCGGCCGGATGCGCGCCGAGCAGGGCGTCCCGCTGCCCGAGACGCTCCACGCCTACCGGATCGGATTCGAGTTCCTCTGGGCGGAGCTGGTGGACGAGGCCCGACGCCACCCGGCCGTCACCGACGCCATGCTCGTCGACCTGGCCGCGCAGGTCTGGCAGCTGGCGGGCGAGTACTCGGACGCCGTCGCCCGGGCCTACCGGGAGACCACCGCCGCGCTCGTCCTGCAGCGCGAACGCGAACGGTCCGCCCTGGTGGAGGCCCTCCTCACCGGCGCCATCAGCGAGATCGGCCCGGTCGAGGAGGCCGGGCGGACACTGGGTCTGGCCTCCCACGGGCCGTACGCGGTGATCGCCGCAGACGTGCCGGCGCCCGGCCGCGAGGCACTGCCCGGCATCGAGAACGCCCTGCGGGCGGTCCGCGTCCGTTCCGCCTGGCGGCTGCTGCCGGACCAGCAGATCGGCGTGGCCTCGCTGCCCGACCCCGACGACGAGGAGACACTGCTGCGGCTGCTGCGCCGCCACCCCGCACGGGTCGGGGTCAGTCCCTCGTACCCGTCGCTGCGCGACACCCCGCAGGCGCTGCGCTTCGCCCGGCTGGCCCTGGACGGGCTGCGCGGCAAACCCCGCGGGACGGTCCGCTTCGACGACCGTCCGCTCGCCATGCTGGTGGCGGCGGCGCCCGCGGAGGCGGCCCGGTTGGCCCGCCTGGTGCTCGGCCCCCTGCTCGAACTCCCCCGGGAGGAACGTGAGCGGCTGACCGACACCCTGGAGCAGTGGTTCGCCGCCGCCGGCAGCACCGAGGGCGCGGCCGAGCGGCTCTACGTGCACGCCAACACCGTCCGCTACCGGCTGCGCCGCATCGAGGCGCTCACCGGCCGCACGCTCCAGGACCCCCGGCACCTGGCCGACATCGGATCCGCCCTGCTCGCCCTGCGGCTGCTGCCCGGCGAGGCGGCCGGCGGCTGAGCCGCGCACCGCCGCCCGCGCCGGCCGGCCGACAGC
>NZ_JBEYFP010001300.1:0-1277 GCF_040634455.1 Kitasatospora sp. NPDC007106 | reverse complement strand
CGGCGGGGCCGGGGTCGGGCCGGGCGGTGCGACCGCACCGGCCCGGCCGGTCACATGCGGAAGACGCCGTACGGGCGGGGCTCGGCGAGCGGGGCGTTGGCGCAGGCGGTGAGCGCCAGACCGAGGACGGTCCGGGTCTCCATCGGGTCGATCACGCCGTCGTCCCAGAGCCGGGCGGTGGCGTAGTAGGCGCTGCCCTGCCGCTCGTACTGCTCGCGGACGGGGCGCTTGAACTCCTCCTCCGCCTCGGCCGGCCAGTCCTCGCCCTGCGCCTCGAACTGGTCGCGGCGCACGGTGGCGAGGACGGAGGCCGCCTGCTCGCCGCCCATCACGGAGATCTTGGCGCCCGGCCACATCCACAGGAAGCGCGGCGAGTACGCCCGGCCGCACATCGAGTAGTTGCCGGCGCCGTACGAGCCGCCGATGACGACGGTCAGCTTGGGCACCCGGGTGCAGGCCACGGCCGTCACCATCTTGGCGCCGTGCTTGGCGATGCCGCCCGCCTCGTACTGCCGGCCGACCATGAAGCCGGTGATGTTCTGCAGGAAGAGCAGCGGGATGCCGCGCTGGTCGCACAGCTCGACGAAGTGCGCGCCCTTGAGCGCGGACTCGGCGAACAGCACGCCGTTGTTGGCGACGATGCCGACCTGGTGGCCGTGGATCCGGGCGAAGCCGGTGACCAGGGTGGGCCCGTACTCGGCCTTGAACTCGGCGAAGCGGCTGCCGTCGACCAGCCGGGCGATCACCTCGCGCACGTCGTACGGGGTGCGCGGGTCGACCGGCACCGCGCCGTACAGGCCGGCCGGGTCCACCGCGGGCGCCTCCACCGGGGCGAGCGGCCACGGCTTCGGGGCGCGCGGGCCGAGCCCGGCGACGATGGTGCGGACGATCGACAGCGCGTGCGCGTCGTCCTCGGCCAGGTGGTCGGTGACGCCGGAGGTCTTGGAGTGCAGCTCGCCGCCGCCGAGCTCCTCCGCGGTGACGACCTCGCCGGTGGCCGCCTTCACCAGCGGCGGGCCGCCGAGGAAGATCGTGCCCTGGTTGCGGACGATCACGGCCTGGTCGCTCATGGCCGGCACGTAGGCGCCGCCGGCCGTGCAGGAGCCGAGCACCGCGGCGATCTGCGGGATGCCCGCGCCGGACAGCCGGGCCTGGTTGTAGAAGATCCGGCCGAAGTGGTCCCGGTCGGGGAAGACCTCGTCCTGCATCGGCAGGAAGGCGCCGCCCGAGTCGACGAGGTAGACGCACGGCAGCCGGTTCTCCAGGGCCACCTCCTG
>NZ_JBEYFP010001299.1:0-1279 GCF_040634455.1 Kitasatospora sp. NPDC007106 | reverse complement strand
GTGCCGGGGTCGAAGCCGCCGTACCCGCCGTCGTGGTGGACGAGCGGCGCGCCGCCCTCGGTGTGGGCGTCGAGCACCTCGCCGACCACCAGCAGGTGGTCGCCGACCGGGTGGAGGCCGACCGGACGGGCCGTCAGCCGGGCCGAGACGCCGTCGAGCAGCGGGGTGCCGTGCGGTCCTTCACTCCAGCCGGCACCTCCGAACCGGTCGATGCCGCTGGTGGCGAACCGCCGGGCGAGGTCCTCCTGGTCGCGGCGGAGCACGTGCACGGTGAACGCCTCGGCGGCGCGGACGACGGGTGCGGTCGAGGAACCCGCCGCCAGGTAGAAGGAGACCAGGGCCGGTTTCAGGCTGACGGAGGTGAAGGAGGTCGCGGTGAAGCCCGCCGGGCCCGGCACGGTGATCACCACGACGCCGGCGGCGTGCCGGCGGAGGGTCCGGCGGAGCAGTTCCGCAGGTGTGGTGGCACTGCCGAGCGGGCGTTCGTCGACGGCCGTCATGAGGCGGGTCCCTTCCGTTCGGTGGCGCGGTGGTCGGTGCGGTGGAGGTCACGGCCTGCGGTGCGGTCGGCCGTGGTGAGCAGGTGGGGCAGGTGGCGCAGCTCCGACAGGTCGCTGCCGCCGGCGCGCAGCCGTTCCAGCCATTGCACGACGTGGGCCGCGACGCTGCGGTGCGCGGCGTCGTTGAGGACGTCGTGCCTGCCGTCGGCGACGAGGACGAGTTCGGCACGCGGCAGCCGGGCGGCCAGGCTCCGGGCGTTTCCCGGGTCGGCCACCGGGTCGGCGAGCCCGTGCAGCACGAGGGCCGGCAGGTCCGGGACGGCGGCAGCAGCGGCGGACGCGAGTTCGGCCGGTACCGGGACGCCGAGCAGGCCGGGCCGGAAGGCGGGGTCGGCGGCGAGCAGGCCCCGGTGGACGGGACAGGCCGTGCGGGCGGTGAGTTCGTCGCTCCAGGCCGGGCCCGGGGCGCGGGCGTCGTCGGGCGGGCCGGCCAGCAGCAGGGCGTCCGGCCGGGCGGCCCCCGCCGCGGCGGCGAGGGCCAGCAGCGCACCGGTGTCGGAGCCGGCGAGGACGACCGGTCCCGGATGTTCACGGGCCTCGGTGACCTGTGCGGCGAGCCGGGAGGTGTCGGCGAGCGATTCCACGTCGGCCGGTGCCAGCACCCGGTAGCCGTCGAACGCCAGTCGTCGGCCGAACCTGGCGTACAGGCCCGGGTGTTCGCCGCGGCCGGGCAGCAGGAGCACGGTGCCGCGGACGGCGGTGCCGGCCGTCGGCGTCCA
>NZ_JBEYFP010001298.1:0-1280 GCF_040634455.1 Kitasatospora sp. NPDC007106 | reverse complement strand
GGGGTGGAGGCCGCGGCGGACTTCCCGTCGTCCTTGTTCACCATGTAGAGCGTGATGCAGCTGCCGACCAGCAGGACGGCCAGCACGGTGCCGAGGATCGCGCCCAGGCGGCCGGCGCCGGGCGGGTCCTCGTCGTAGCCGGCCTCCGACAGGTCCTTGCGGCGCACGGTCGAGGCGAAGACCTGCGGCTCCTCGTCCTTCTCGCCGGCGGGACGGGCCGGGGCCTGGCCCCAGCCGGCCTGCTGCTTCAGGATCGCGGGCGGGACGACGATCGACTCGCCGTCGCCGGGCAGCGGGCCGCCGGGCCGTGCGGCCGCGGGGTCGGCGGCGGTACCGGCCTCGCCCGGGCTCGACGCTTTCTCAGACATTGCTCCCCATCCATCTCGCCCGCCACGCCCTCGCCGGACCTGACGGCGCTGCCACGGTGCCGAAAACGCCAGCAGTATGTCAGGTCCGCATGAGGACGGGCCCTCCCGGTGCGCGATCGTTGTGCCCGTCACCCGGCCCCGGGCGTGTCGGACCGGTCGTACGGGGACCGATCTCCCGCGGGCCTCTCCCGAACCTGCCCGGAACCTCCGCGGGGCCGGTCCGGAACCCGCCCCCGGCCCGTCCGGAACCCGCCCGGGGCGCGCTCGGAACCGCCCGGGGCGCGCCCCGCGCACGCCCCGGGCCCGGGCGGGCCGCTACACGGCCGCCAGGATGTCGATGACGAACACCAGCGTGGCGTCGGCCGGGACGGGGCCGCTGGACTGGTTCCCGTAGCCCAGCGAGGGCGGCACCACGAGCATCACCCGGCTGCCGACGGTCTGGCCGACCAGGCCCTGGTCCCAGCCCTTGATCAGGCTGCCGGTGCCGACCTGGAGGGCCTGCGCGCCGCCGTGCGAGTAGGAGGAGTCGAACTGCGAGCCGTCCGACCACAGCACGCCGGTGTACTGCACCAGCAGCTGCTGCCCGGACTGCACCGGCTTGCCGTCGCCCTTGATCAGCACGTAGGTCTGCAGCTCGGTGGGCGGGCTCTGCCCGGCCGGGATGGTGATCGTCGGCGCCTGCTTGCCGTTGTCCTTGACCTGCGGCGCGGTCGCGGGCGGCTGGGTCATCTCCCCGGAGACGGTCGAGTCCGGCGGCACCACGTCGAGGATGTCGAGGACGAAGACCACGGTGTCCTGGCCGCCCACCCCGGCCGCGGTGTTCCCGGAGGTGCCGAAGCCCGCCGCCGGCGGCGCCACCACCAGCAGCCGGCTGCCGGCCTTCTTGCCGAGCACCGCCTGGTCGAAGGCGGG
>NZ_JBEYFP010001297.1:0-1281 GCF_040634455.1 Kitasatospora sp. NPDC007106 | reverse complement strand
CACCGCGGCCGGCGCCCTGCGCGCCGCCCTCGCCAACGCCCAGGCCGAGACCGCGGAGATCCGCACCGACCTGGAGCAGGCCCGCGCCGACCGGCATGCGGCACGCGCCGAACTCACCGCCCTGCACGAGGCGCACAGCGCTGCCGTCCGGGAACGCACCGAACTGGCCGCCCTCCGCGACCAGGTGCTGCCCCGGGTGGTCGAGAGGCTGCGCGCCGGCGCCTCGGTCGACACCGCCCTCGCCGGCCACGACCTGCCCGTCCACCACGCCCTGCTGCGCACCGTCGCCGAGGCCGTCGGCCGCGGCGAGCGCCAGCGCGCCGCCGCCCTCGCCGTCTGCGCCACCGCCGCCGGCCGCGTCCAGGCGCTGGCCACGAGCATGCACGCGGAACTGCGCGACATGCAGCACCGGCACGGCGAGGACGTCCTCGGCGACCTGCTCGTCCTCGACCACTCCACCGCCCAGGTCGGGCGGATGGCCGACTCCATCGCGGTGCTCACCGGCGCCCGCTCCGGCCGCCGCTGGACGAAGCCGATCGGCGTCGAGTCGATCCTGCGCGGCGCCCTCGGCCGGATCGGCGCCTACCAGCGGGTCCGGCTGCACAACGCCTCCACCGCCGCCGTCGCCGGGTTCGCCGCCGAGGGCGTGATGCACGTCCTCGCCGAACTCCTCGACAACGCCGCCAACTTCTCCGCCCCGCCGGCCGAGGTGCACGTCTACGTCGAGGAGGCGCACTCCGGCCTCGTCGTCACCGTCGAGGACGGCGGCCTCGGCCTCAGCGACAGCTGGCTGCGCCGCGCCGAACAGGCCGTCTCCGCCCAGCCGCTGGACCTCAGCGCGCTCTCCGCCGGCACCCGGCTCGGCCTCGCCGTGGTCGGCTCGCTGGCCCGCAAGCACGGCCTGTCGATCTCCTTCCGGCCGTCCGCCCGCGGCGGCACCGGCGTCGTGGTGCTGATCCCCGAACAGCTGATCAGCCACCCCGCGCCCGCCCTCGCCCGGGCCCTGGAGGCCGAGCGCCGCGCCGCGGCCGCCGCACCGGCCCCGGCCGTACCCGTCCCCGCGGTACCGCGCCCGGCCCGCGCCGTCCTGGAGCCCGCCCGCCCGGCCGGCCCGGACACCACCGGCGCCACCGAGGGCGCCGACACCACCGAGCGCACCGACACCACCGAGCGCACCGACGGCCCGGACACCACCGACAGCGACGCCGGCAACGGGGCCGGCACCGACACCCCGCCCGCCGCCCGGGCCCTGCCGCAGCGCCGCCGCGGCCAGACCCTGGC
>NZ_JBEYFP010001296.1:0-1285 GCF_040634455.1 Kitasatospora sp. NPDC007106 | reverse complement strand
GGCGACCGGGCACGACCGGTCGCCGGCCCTCGCCGCACTCGTCGTGGGCGTCAGCAGGGGCCGTCGTCGGCCCAGACGCCCCACTGGCCGCTGTTGGTCGGGATCTCGTTCTGGGTCCACCACTTCGCGTGGTAGTTGTGGCCCTGGTACGAGACCTTGTTGCCGTTGGTGTAGACGGTCGACGCGTTCCACGCGGGCAGCGTGCAGGTGCCCGGCTTGCCGGTCGGCGAGGCCGACGAGGTGGGCGAGCTCGACGAGGTCGGCGAGGCCGTCGCGGTCGGGGTGCTGGTGGGCGGGGTCGCCCCGGCGAACTTCACGGTGAACTTGGTGAAGTCCCAGTCGTTCTGGGCCACGCTGGAGCAGGAGCCGGACAGGCCCGGGTCCACCGTGCCGGCGCACTGGCGGTCCCGGTTGACGGACCAGTAGGTGTAGCGGGCCAGCTTGTGCGCGGTCGCGAAGTCCAGCACCGTCTGGAAGTCGGCCTGCTTGAAGTACTCGGCGGCGTCGGTCCGACCGTTCATCAGCGAGACGCCCTCGTGGGCGTAGGCGGTCGCCTCGTCCCAGCCGAAGGTGGTCTGCAGGATCTTGTTGAACTTCACCAGCGCGTCGGTCTGGGCCGCCGCGCCGTTGAAGCCGCCGTCGAACGGCATGATCGAGTAGTTGTTCGGCGTGAAGCCCTGAGACTTGGCCTCGTTCAACATCTGCGTGCCGAACCAGCCGGTGCCCGCGTTGGTGCCGGCGGTGGTGATCGAGACGTAGAGGCCGGGGTTGTTCTGCTGGAGGATCTTCGCCGCGCCGATCTCGTTGTGGATCGCCGCCGCGTTCTCGTACTCCGGCTCCTCCAGGTCGAAGTCGATCGCCTTCAGCTGGTACTTGGTGATCACCTTCTGGTAGCCGGCCGCGGTCGCCTCCGGGGTGCCGCAGCCCTGGCCGAGCTTGTTGCCGCCGTAGCCGCCGACCGAGATCGAGACGTCGCCGCCCTTCGCCCGGATCTTCTGGATCACCGCCGGCATGGCGGTGTCGGTGTCGATCGAGGAGGTGCCGCCCCAGGCCGGGGTGCAGCCGCCGGAGTCGAGGATGAAGGCCAACTGGAAGGCCTTCTGACCGGTCGCGTCCATCACCGCGGCGACGTCCGGCGGCGAGTTGTCCTCCGGCATCAGGTACGGGGCCGAGGCGTACCAGTTGCTTCCGAGCGGCGCGGCCGCGGTTGTGGAGGCCAGGGCGTCGCCACCGCTCAGGGCGGCGGCGGCGCCGGCGGCGGCCAGGCCGAGCGCGGCGATCGCCG
>NZ_JBEYFP010001295.1:0-1288 GCF_040634455.1 Kitasatospora sp. NPDC007106 | reverse complement strand
TCCGGCGGACGGGCCGCGGCCCTTCCTGGCGGGCAGCGGGGCGGGGAAGGACCGCAGGGTGCGCGGCCGACCCGCCTGCAGGCGGACGACGACCTCCGCCCGCTCCCCGGGGGTCAGGAGGAGGCGGCGGAGCCGGACGGGCGCGGCGAGCAGCCCGCCGTCGGAGGCCACCATCTCGAACTCGCCGTCGTCGTCCAGACCGAGGTTGTAGACCCGCATCGTCGAGCCGTTGAGGATGCGCAGCCGCACCCGGTCGGTGGCCACCGGTGCGTACGCGCCCGCGATCCCGTTCACCGTCACCGTCGGGCCGGTCAGTCCCGTCCCGGCCTCGTTGCGCTCGTCCAGGGTCCCGTCGGCGTTGAGCTTCTTGTCCTGCAGGATGACGGGGAGGTCGTCGACGCCGTACTCGTGCGGCAGGGCGGCGCCAGCGGCCGTCCCGTCGTCGACGAGGAACAGACCGGCCAGACCGCGGTAGGTGTGCAGCTGGGTCGAGCCGTGCGGGTGCGGGTGGTACCAGAGGGTCGCCGCGGGCTGGGCGATCGTCCACGACGGCTCCCAGCCGGCGTCCGGGGCGATCGGCTGGTGCGGGCCGCCGTCGCACGCCGCGGGCAGGTGCATGCCGTGCCAGTGGACGGACGTCGGCTCGGGCAGCCGGTTGCGGACCCGCACGCCCACCGTCTCACCGGTGCGGGCGCGCAGCGTCGGACCGAGCAGGTCCTGCGAGTAACCCCAGGTCGGCGTGGACTTCCCCGGCACGATGTCCGCCCGGCCGGGCCGCGCCTCCAGCGTGAACCACCGCACGCCGTCCTCCGTGCGGGACTCCGCGAGCGGAGGGACCGGCAGCCGCCGGTAGCCGGCGGGCCCCGGGCCCTCCGGCACCGCCCCGCCGCCCGACTCACCGTCAGGCGCCGCCCTGCCGGCCGTACCGGCGACACAACCCGCCGTCAGGACCGGCGCGGAGACGAGGCCGGCCAGCACCGCACGCCGCGACCACACACCCACTCGGCCACCTCACGACGCCGATCGGACAGGGAACCGCTCGACGGACACGTCGTCCGCGCGCCGTCGGCCGGCGCCGGCCCGACCCGACGAGGAGTTCGAAACTAACACCCGCCGAAGGCACCGGACGTGGTCGAACCGGGCCGAGCCCGCCGCGTGCCGCGGTAGACCACTCGTTCGTACGAGGGTCCGCCGCCTGCCCGGCAGGAACCACCGGTGGCGGTCCGTCAGCCGCCGGCCCGCGCCGCCTGCCAGGCCTCGCGGCAGGATCCCGTCCGCCGTCCGCGAG
>NZ_JBEYFP010001294.1:0-1290 GCF_040634455.1 Kitasatospora sp. NPDC007106 | reverse complement strand
GGCGGCTGAAGATGCCCATGGCTTCCTCCTCTGGTGCGAAGCCATATTGTTTAGGCTTCAACTTGTTGGCTCCACCATAACCCCATCTGGTTCAACCAGCAGCCCTGGTGGTGCCCAGCTTCCTGCTCGGCCCCTCGCCGCACCGGCCGGGCAGCCCGCCCGGTGACGGGGTGATGGGCTACCAGATCTCCCCGTGGGTCGAGGGCGTGCCGCTGCACCGGTGGGCACGGGCCAACCGGGACGGCCTGCCCGCCGTGGCCGAGGTGCTCGTCCGGCTCTGCCGGATCGTCGACGAACTCCACCGCAAGCGGTGGGTGCACCGCGACATCTCGCCCGCCAACGTCCTCGTGGAGCCGGAGGGCCGGGTCAAGCTGATCGACCTGACCTTCCTCGCCCCGCTGGACCGCACGCTCACGGTCGCGGTCTTCACCCCCGGGCACGTCCCGCCGGAGGCCGAGCAGGTCGGCGGGTTCCCGGCCACCGCCAAGGACCTGTTCGCGGTGGGCACGCTCGCCCGCAGCCTGCTGCTGCCCGAGCACGGCCGGCTCGACCAGCGGACGGCCGCCCAGCAGGCCCGCCGCGAACTCCTGGCGGCCGGCTTCAGCGGCGAGCTCGCCGACTGGGTCGCCGAACCGCTGCACCACGACCCGGACCGCCGCCCCGCCCCGCTCGGCCCCTGGGCCGCCCGCGGACGCGAACTGCTGCGCGCACACCGGCCGCTGCCGCGCACCTCCTGCCTGGCCGTGCTGCCCGACACCGCGGGCCGGCCGCTGGTGGTCTCCGGCGGATCGGACGGCGTCGGCTACACCGGCCCCGGCCTCTCCCCGCCGGAGCTCCCGGCCACCCGCACCAACCAGGGCCCGCCGACGCTCCGGGAGATCGTGGCCGGACGGTCCGGCCGGGCGGCGGAACTCGCCGTCTTCGCCGAGGACAGCGCGGGAGCGCTCTGGGTGGGCAACCGCTCCGGCTGGTGGGAGGTGGCGCGCGGCGTCGCCGGCGCGGCCGGCGCGGTCAACTCCGCCGGCGAGCTGGTCGTCTGGACGGCCCGCGCCGGCGTCCTGCAGTCCTTCCGCTGGTCGCCCGGGGTCACCGTCACCGGGCAGGAGATGCCCGGCTGCCCGGCCGACCGGGTCCTCGCGGCCACCGAGGAACGCGTCGGAACGTGGTCCGTCCTGGTCGAGCACCAGGACCGGGTGCTGTGCTGGCAGGTGGGCTCCGGCACCCGGGCCGAGCGGATCTCCGCACCGGCCCGGGCCCGCGGCGCCGCACTGGCCAGGTCCTCCGCCGGGC
>NZ_JBEYFP010001293.1:0-1290 GCF_040634455.1 Kitasatospora sp. NPDC007106 | reverse complement strand
CGTCCATCTCGGCGACGAAGACCCGGTCGCCGTTGCCGGAGAAGTACCGGCCGACGGCCGGGGGGATGCCGCCGAGGGCGGGGGCGGAGCGCTGCAGGACGACCGGGGTGCCGACCGCGCCGGCAGCGAGGACCACCACCTTGGCGTGGACGGTGCCGATCTCGGCGGTGCAGCCGTAGTCGGAGGGGTCCAGCACCGTGTACGTGACGGCGTAGCGGTGGCCGTCGATCCAGGACGGGACGACGGCCTGCACCTCGTGCAGCGGTCGCACCTCGGCGCCGTGGGCCTCGGCCGCGGGCAGGTAGTTCAGCAGCATGGAGCGTTTGGCGTCGAAGCGGCAGCCCGAGAGCATCCAGTTGCAGTCCGTGCAGCGTGCGGTGTCGACGGCGACCGGCACCGGGTTGCAGGTGCGCCCGGCCCGGTGGCAGGCCGCGGCGAGGACGCCGCCGGCGTACGAGACGGAGTCCCAGTCGAGGCGGGTGACCGGCAGGGACTGCTCGACCCGGTCGTACCAGGGGTCGAGTGCGGCGCGGGTCAGCGCGGCCGGCCAGATGCGCCGCCGCAGACCGCCCCGGCGTTCGAAGACGAAGGACGGGGCGCGCAGGGAGGCGGCGAAGTACACCACGCTGCCGCCGCCGACGCAGTTGCCGGCCACCACCGAGATGCCGTCGCCCTTGATGACGTCCACGATCCTGGTGTAGCCGCCGAGCCGCAGGTCGTGGGTGAAGTCCCCGGCGGCCAGGCGGGGTCCGCGCTCCAGGACGGTGACGCGGGCGCCGCCGGCCGCGAGGTGGTAGGCGGGTATCGCGCCGCCGAAGCCCGAGCCGATCACCAGCACGTCGGTGGTCTGTGCGCTCATGCCGGGCTCCCCGAGGCCGTGGTGCGCGGGTGGAGGTCGGCCAGCGGCCGGTCGTAGGAGTGCGCGGGGAAGCGCCAGAGGCCGTCCGCGTCCGGTGGCGGGAAGCCGATCCAGGCGAGCCCCGGATGGCCGGTGGCGATCGCGGTGGTGGTGTGCTGGTGGGCGGCGGTGTCGAAGGCGAGGCCGACCAGCAGGGCGAGGACCTGCCAGACCGGCCGGTCCACCTCGCCCGGCTCGAACAGGCCGGTGACCAGGGCCGTCCGGTGGTCGAACGGCAGGCCGACGAAGGGTGGCCACCCGGGCGGCAGCCACAGGAGATGGGTGGCGGCCCGCGCCAGCGCGCGGGCGTCCAGCAGGGCTGCGATCTCCGGCAGCCACGGGCCGAGCGGCAGGTCGGGCGAGACGAGGACCTGGACGGCCCCGGCCTGGAC
>NZ_JBEYFP010001292.1:0-1290 GCF_040634455.1 Kitasatospora sp. NPDC007106 | reverse complement strand
GGTTTCGCGGGCGGCGCCACCGTGCGGCAGGCCCGTTCCCGGGTGAGCCGCCGGGCCGGGGCGCTCACAGGGCGGCGAGGGTGTCCTTGAGCAGGCGCCGGAGCTTCTGCCCGGTGCTCGCGGTGGCCCGCCAGGCGAGTTCCGCCTCGACACCGGCCCGGATGACGGCGAGTTCCGTGCCCGTGGTGCGGACCAGGCCGATCCGGTGGGTGACGGACGTCAGCACGTTCAGGTGGTAGGCGCCGATGCCGAGACGCGACGCGGCCTCCTCGAGCGTCATCCACGGCCCCTCCGCCGGCAGACCCCGGTCCGGGTAGGGGATCTGCGGCAGCCGATCGGTCCACGTCTTCACCGGGGCATTGTCGTCGACGGCGACACCGAGCCCGCGGCCGCCCCGGCCCTTGCGGTGGGAGGTGTGCGGAGTAATGATGATTACATGATTACGTCGGAGCAGGAGGCCCTGCGCGGCTGGTTCACCGGGCGGCTGCCGGACGGGCTGTACAGCGAGTTGGTGGAGATCACCGTGGACCGGGAGGAGATCACGGTGATCGGGCGGATTCCGCCGCCGGAGTTGGCGGACGGGGTGTCGGACGCCGAGCGGGAGGCGGCGGTCGAGGGACGGATCGCGGAGTTCCGGGAGCGGACCCGGGAGGCGCGGATGGCCGTCGCGCGGGAGGCCGAGCGGCGGTACGGCCGGAAGGTGTCCTGGGGTGCCGAGTGCGACGGCCTCCGGGGGCTGTTCACCACGGTGTCCGCGCCGGTTATGACCCGGCTGCGGCAGCCGGAGCGGCAGGTGCTGGACACCCTGGTCGAGGCCGGGGTGGCGCGCAGCCGGAGCGAGGCGCTGGGCTGGTGCGTCCGTCTCGTCCAGAAGCACTCGGAGTCGTGGCTGGACGAACTGCGCGACTCGCTGGAGAACGTCCGGCGCCTGCGGGCGCAGGGGCCGGACGCCTGAGCCGCCGCGGCCCGGTCACTTCGGTGCCGGTGCGTCCGCCACTCCCGGGCCGGAGGTCGCCGGACCGTCCCAGAACCTGGTGAGCGCGCCCTCCTTGAACGGGCTCGGGCTGACGCTCAACTCCCCGGCGAACGGCCGGTCGAGGACGAGCACCAGCAGCAGGCTGAAGCCGATCAGCGCCGCGACCGAGCCGACGAACAGCAGTTGGATGCGGCGGCTGCGGATGCCGTAGAGGAAGGTGAGCGGCAGGATCACCACCGCGCCGCCGTACACCAGGATCTGGAGCAGGCCCGGCAACTGCTGTCCGCTCTGGGTGATCCTGGCCCGGCGCTGGG
>NZ_JBEYFP010001291.1:0-1291 GCF_040634455.1 Kitasatospora sp. NPDC007106 | reverse complement strand
ACCCGGCCGCTGGTCGGGTTGACGAACTGCGTGGGGGCGGACAGGTACGGGAAGGTGCCGACTCCGTGGCCGGCGTCCGGGTACACCAGCGCCTGCCGGGGCTTCGCGCCGGGCACCGCCGCGCCGATCGCCCGCGCCCATCCCGGCGCCGGCCAGAGCAGGTCGGACTCGCCCGCGACGGCGAGGATCGGGCCGCTGACCCGGTCCAGCGGGATCGGCTGCCGCGGCACGGCCCGGCCCTCGACCGTCCAGGCGTCGCCGCCGTTCGGCAGGCCGGGATTGACCTGCGCGGAGGGCGAGTAGACCACGGCGCCCCGGACGAGGTCGGGGTAGTCCTGGGCGAGCAGCAGGGCGGCCTCGCTGCCGCGCGAGTACCCCATCACGACCACGGGCGCCGACGCCGCCGCGGGCTGCGCGGCGAGCAGGCGCGCGGCCGTCCGGAAGTACTCGAGCGGCACGTCGTGCAGGGTGGCCGGCAGCCCCGGCTCGGCGAAGTAGGCGACGGCGAGGGCCGGATGGCCGTGCGAGGCGAGCAGCGCCGCCGTGTACCGCTGGCTGTCGCCGCCCTCCGAGCCGCCGAAGACCAGCACCGCCGACTTCGCCGGGGTGCCCGGCGGCGGGAGGAACAGCTGGCCGTCGACGTGGTCGCGGGCCACGGTCAGCCGTTCGGTGGACACCCCGGCGCCCGTCCACTGCCGGGTGAGCGTCCGGCCGGCCAGTTCCCGGCCGTGCGCCGTCACGGTGATCCGCACATCGAAGGAGGGCCTCGCTTCGGGGAAGACCGGCAGGAATCCCGAGCGGTCGGCGGGCCGGCCGACCGGGTCCATCGACCAGAACAGCCCCATCCCGTCGGCGGCGGCGTACGATCCGCCGGCGAGCGGGGCCGCCGTGTCGAGCGCCACGGTGCCGTGCCGGTCGGCGCGGAACACGGCGCGGGCCTGCCACTGCTGCCCGCGGTGGTCGTCGGCGGACGAGGTGACGGTGACCTGCTCGCCCCCGGCGAGTCCGGTGATCCGCAGATGCACCGGCGCGTCGGCGAGAGTCACCGCCTCGGCCTCGACACCGGCGTGTCGGTCCGCGCCCGCGGAACAGCCGGCCGCCACCGGCCCGAACAGCACGGCCAGCGCCACGGCGGCCGTTCGCACTGTTGCCCTCATCGGTCCCCCCGAACGAGTGATGGTCACTCATTCTCGTTAGCGGGAACCGCCGTTGGTCAAGGGACCGGCCGAGTGTTCGGCGCCGGCCTGTTCGGTGTGGCGCTGGTGCTGCCGGTGGTCTTCGCCGGCCTGGT
>NZ_JBEYFP010001290.1:0-1291 GCF_040634455.1 Kitasatospora sp. NPDC007106 | reverse complement strand
CCCGCGCCGCCCCACCGTGGTGCGGGCGCCCTCCGGCGGGCGCGGACGGGACGGCCGGCGGCTCTCCACCACCCGCCGCCTGATCGACCAGGAGGCCGCCGGCGCCGGTCTGCCCGAGGACGCCGAACGGCTGCTCGACGCCGCCGACCGGCACCTCCGACGGCGCGACGTCTGGTGGACCCCGCCCGCCCGCGAGCAGTGGACGGCGATCCTGCCGCACCACCGGGAGGAGACCGCCGCCCGCCTCATGGAGCGCTTCGCCTCCGCGGCGGACCTCGACGTGCGGGGCGGCGCCGACCTGCTCCCCGCCCTCGCCGAGGCCGGCGGCCCGGCCGGCCCCGCGATCCACCTCGCCCTGGCCTACGGCCTCGGCGCCCGGCACCCGGAGGACCGCACCGCCGCCGTCGACGCCCTGCTGGTGCTCGCCGCCCGCGGCGACCTGGACGGCGCCCTGCTCGGCCACGAGATCGCCGAACTCGTCGCCCTCGGCCCGGTGAAGCCCAACCGCCTCACCGAGTCGCTGCGCGCCGCCGCCGACACCGGCGCCCACGGCACCGTCTGGTCGGTCCTCGTGGCCGCCCTGCCCCGACTGCTGGCGGGCGAACCGCCGCGCGGCGTCGGCGAGCTGCTGGCGGTGGCCGCCGACTGCGCCCGCCGCTGCGCCGCCCGCGGCCCGATCCCCGAGGTCACGGCCCTGGCCGCGCGGGGCGGCAGCTCCCGGGCCGTCCGCGAGGCGGCCGCCCTGCAGGAGGTACTGGCGGGCTGACCCGGCCGTCACCCCGGTTGTTGAACGATCGTTCTTGACTGACCGTTCTTCAACTCGCTAACGTTCCGGCCATGGGACGACCACGAGCCTTCGACGAGGACGAGGCCGTCGAAGCCGCTGCCCGGCTGTTCGCCGCGCACGGCTTCGAGGGCACGTCGGTGGACGACCTGGTGGGCGCGCTCGGCGTCCACCGGGGCAGCCTCTACAAGGTGTTCGGCAGCAAGCGCGGCCTCTACCTGGCCGCGCTCCGCCGCCACCTCGACCGGGACGTGCTGCCGCTCACCCGGGCGGTCGCCGGGGCCGCCGACCTGCCCGCGGCCCTGGCGCAGGCCGCCGCCGCGTACGACAGCGGCCCGGCCGCCGGGCTGCTGCTGCTTTCCGCCGCCGAGCGGGCCCCGCTCGACCCGGACACGGCCGCCCTGGTCGAGGAAGGGCTCGCCGCGCTGGAGGCCGCCTTCGCCGCGGTGCTCGGCGACGGCGCCGCGCCGCCGCTGGCCGAGGCGCTGGCCGCCGCCGTGCTCGGCC
>NZ_JBEYFP010001289.1:0-1291 GCF_040634455.1 Kitasatospora sp. NPDC007106 | reverse complement strand
CTTTAGTTTTGTGGTTAGTTTATTTCTTTGTTGTTTTCTTCAGTTGTGTCGCGGGCGGCTGCCCCGGCGGTGCGGTCGGCGCCGACCGCCCAGACCACGCCGAGGTAGTCCCGGTTGGTGCGGTGGTGCTCGTGGTGCTCGCCGATCGGGCGGAACGGCCGGTAGACCAGGCGGACGCCGTCCTCCTCGTGCTCCTGCGCGGGCGGCGCGGCGGTGAGGGTGCCGGCCCGGTCGGCGAGCACCGGCCGGTTGTGGCCGTGCGTGCCGGTGCGGGCGCCCAGGTCGTCCGGGAGCGCCTCGCCGAGGTGGACGCGGAGCACGAGTTCGAAGTACGGGATGTCCAGCAGCTCGGCCAGCATCAGGTCGCACTGGTCGCCGATGGCCCGGTAGTTGACCTCGATGATGCGGGCCCGGCCGTCCGGCTGGACGACGAACTCGGTGTGGCAGGCGCCGAGCCCCACCCCGAGGGCGTCCAGCTGGGCCAGCACCTGGTCGACCACCGGGCCGGGGTGCTCGGCGACGAACTCCAGTGCCTCCTCGACGAAGTGCGGCGGCGGGGAGAGCCGGGTGCGGAACCCGCCGAGCACCCGGCGGCGGGTGCCGTCGCCGAGCGTCTCCAGGGTGTGCAGCTCGCCCTCCAGGAACTCCTCGACCACCAGGGCGTCCTGCGGCCGCCGCCGGCGCACCGCGGCGCAGTGGGCGGCGAGTTCGGCGGCGTCGGCGACCAGGGCGACGTCCTCGCTGGCGACCCCCTCGCGCGGCTTGACCACGCACGGGTACGGCGGGTCGAGCTCGGACACCGGCTGCCCCGGGGCGAGTTCGAGGGCGCGGACGGCGTCCGGGCCGGCCGCGGCGAGGTGACGGCGGAGCTGCGCCTTGTTCTTCGCCCGCAGGGTGGCCCGCCAGTCCTTGGCCGGCAGTCCGAAGTAGTCGGCCGCCAGGGCGGTCTGGGTCTGCAGGTGGTCGCTGTTGCTGAAGACCGCGTCCGGGGCGTGGTGACGGGAGACCGTGCCGACGACCTCGCGGAAGTCGCGGACCTCGCAGCCCAGCACCTCGGGCGGCGCGGCCAGCCCGCGGTAGGCCTCGCGGTGGGCGTCCGGCTGGTCGGTGAGCACGGTGACCGAGAGGCCGAGCCGTTCGGCGGCGGGCAGGAAGCCCTCGGTGACCGAATCGGTCGGGTTCAGGGCGAGCAGGTACAGCCGCATGGGCGTCGTCCTCGGGTGGTGGCAGGGGCCCGCGGGGCGCGGGGCGGGCACGTGTCGGCGGCGGGCGGCGGGGTCGGCCGCCGACG
>NZ_JBEYFP010001288.1:0-1293 GCF_040634455.1 Kitasatospora sp. NPDC007106 | reverse complement strand
CCAGCACCGGGGCACGCCGGGTCCTGGAACTCACCGACACCGCAGAGCTGTTCCCCGTCTACGCCACCGCCGAGGAAGCCGCCCGGCACCGCGAGGAACCGCCGGGCACCGGCCGGTAACCACGCCGGACGCGCCGGACGGGGAACAGTCGACCGGCGCGAACGGCGCCCACGGGACTCTGCCGCGCCCGCGCGCCCCGCAGCTGCCCGCGACCCACGTGAAGCCGCGCGGCCGGGGTGCGCCGACCTGCGGAAATACCCACCGATTGCACAAGCGATCCGCGCAGTCGGGCAAGGCCGGGAGGTCTCACGGCGCCGAGCGGCAAAGGCCCCTCGGCGCCTTGATCACCGCCTGTCGGACGGGTCACCCGTGCGGGCCAGGGCCACCGTGGCGGGCACCGGCAGCGACCTCGCCCAACCTCGACTGCGCGACCGAGGAGGCGGCGCCCACCCGACCGCCCCGGTCACCAAGGTCCGTGTCAGTGGACCGGTTCGAGACGGTCGGCGCCCGGGTGCCCGGCGCTCACATGGGCGGCGAGGAAGCGGGCGGCGCGGTCGAGTGCGGCGTCCGCCTCGTCGAGGCGGCCGTAGTGGTGCTGGTAGACGTGGGGAAGGCCGGGGCCGATTTCGAGCGTGACCTCGACGTTGTCGGCGCCCGCGCGGCCGGCCAGCCGGACCGCGTCGTCGAGGAGCACCTCGTTCGCCCCGACCTGCACGAGGAGCGGGGGGAGTCCGGTGAGGTCGGCGAACACCGGACTGGCCAGGGGATGCGCCCTGTCGCCTGCGCCGACGTAGAGATCGGCGTAGTCGCGCACGTCGGCCTCGGTGAAGATGGGGTCGGCGCCCTCCTTGGAGCTGATGCTTCCTCCGGAGAGGGTGAGGTCGGCCCAGGGGGAGAAGACGACCACGGCGGCCGGCTGCGGCAGCCCGGCCTCCCGGGCGGCGAGCAGCGTGGCGATGCTCAGTCCGCCACCGGCGGAGTCACCGGCCATGACGAGGTCCCGCGGGTCGGTGCCCGAAGCCAGCAGTTCGCGGTAGGCCGCGAGCCCGTCGTCGACGGCCGCGGGGAAGGGGTGCTCGGGCGCCAGCCGGTAGTCCACCGACGTCGCACGCAGCCCGGCTCGGCGGGCCAGTTCACCGGCCAGCCCTGCGTGGGTGTCCGGTGAGCCGATGACGTAGCCGCCGCCGTGCAGGTAGAGCAGTCGGCCGTGGCCGGAGGCTTCGGCCGGCTCCAGCTCCAGGGCCGGCCGGCCGCCCAGGACGGTCCTGCGGGTGACCACGCCCTCCGGAGCGG
>NZ_JBEYFP010001287.1:0-1295 GCF_040634455.1 Kitasatospora sp. NPDC007106 | reverse complement strand
GGCCGCACCCCCGCCCCCCCCCCGGTTGGGCCCCCCCCCCCCCCCGGGGCCGGTCCACAACGGCGTGCGACGACAGAGGAGTGCACCACATGGCCGTCCGTACCAGAGTCGAGCTCCCGTCGGATGCTCCCGCCACCCGGCGGGTGCACATGGCGGCGTTTCCGGGCCCCGACGAGGCCGACCTCGTCGACGCGCTGCGCCGCGACCCGGCCTGGCTGCCCGACCTCTCGGTGGTCGCCGTCGAGGACGAACTCGTCCTGGCCCACGCCCTGCTGACACGCCTTCAGGTCGGCGACGGCTGGGCCGTCGCGCTCGCCCCGGTCGCCGTCGCCCCCGAGTGGCAGCGCAAGGGCATCGGCGCACAGGTCGTGCGCGCCGCGCTGACCGCCGCCGAGGACGCCGGCGAGCGCCTGGTCGTCGTCCTCGGCGACCCCGGCTACTACTCCCGCTTCGGATTCATCCCGGCCTCCCGCCACGAGGTCACCGGGCCCTACGACGTCCAGGACGACTGCTTCCTCGTCCTGCCGCTGCCCGGCTACGACGGCTCGCCGCGGGGCCTGTGCCGCTACCCGGCCCCGTTCGACGCCGTCTGATCCACCGCGCCCGTGGGCGGCCGCACCCGGCCGCCCACCGCCACCGTCTCCCGGCAGCTGCGCACGAAGGCCTCCGCGGCCGGCGTCGGCGGCCGGCCCGCCGGCCAGTAGAGACCGGCCCGGCTCGGCCCGAGCCCGCGCACCGGCCGGAACACCACGTCGGGGCGGCCCGCCAGGGCGCCGAGCGAGGCCGGGGCGAAACCGATGCCCTGCCCGCAGGCCACCGCCGCCAGCCACTCGTCCGGGCTGTGCACCACCGCGCCGACCCGCACCGGCCGTCCGCCGCGGGCGTCCGCGCCCACCCAGTGGTCCCGCCAGAAGCCCGCCGCCGCCGGCACCGAGACCACGGCCTCGTCCAGCAGGTCCGCCATCGCCAACTCGCCGCGGCCGGCCAGCCGGTGCCCGGCCGGCAGCACCACCCAGCGCTCGTCCAGGCCGAGCGGCGCACAGCCGTACCGGCCGTCCGCGGTCGCCCCGCCCTCCCCGCCCTCCTCGGGCGGGGCGTGCCACAGCGCCAGGTCGATCTCGCCGGCGTCCAGGGCCGCCCCGGAGTCGAAGCCGTTGAACTGCCGCAGCCGCACCTGCCAGCCGGGCATCCGCCGGGCGAAGGCCTCCACCGTGGCCAGCCCCACCAGGTGGATGGTGCCGCTCTCGAATCCCACCCGGAGCACCGCCGGGCGGCCTGCCGCCGCCCGGGCGGCG
>NZ_JBEYFP010001286.1:0-1296 GCF_040634455.1 Kitasatospora sp. NPDC007106 | reverse complement strand
CGATCGAGACCTGGGTCACCAAGATCGGCGGCGCCTCGCTCACCGTGTCCTACGAGATCAAGGACACCGCGGCGGACAGCGCGAAGCACGCCGAAGCGGCGGCGAAGGCGATCAGGCCGCCGAGGAGCACCGGCCGCGGCCCGACCCGGTCGGCCAGTGCGCCGAACACCGGCTTGAGCAGGACCTCGGCCCCGTCGTAGAGCGCGAGCAGTCCACCGAGGGCCAGCCAGGACGCGTGCCGTTCGGCCGTGAAGCCGCCCAGGTTGGCGGCGATGCCGTGGGCGCCGAAGGCGGTGGTGAACCCGGCCGCGTACAGCGGCCGCATCTGCCGTCGTACGGCTCGCTCCTCGGTCCGCGCTCCGGCCACGACCGGCACCTTCCGTGTCAGCCCCGACGGAGAACGGAGAGGCCCTGCCCGATGCGGTCGTCCGCCCGGGCCGTGGCGAAAGGCCCGTGGACTCCCACCGCCGGAGCCCTGTCTCCGACCGGCCCCTCGGGCGGCTCCTGCCGCGCCGCGACCCGCCGCCGGGGCGGCTCCGCCGGGAGGGACACGGGCGGCAGCGCGCATCGTCGGCGGGGATGCGTCGTCATATCCCCCAAAGTAGCAACCGTTACATTAGGGGAGGAAACGGGCGACGATCCCGAACGAGGTGGCTGATGCACTCGATCACCGACTGGCTCTCCGGCCTGTCCGGTCCGGTCGTGTACGCGGTCGTCGCAGCCCTGGTCTTCGCCGAGGACGCGCTCTTCTTCGGCTTCGTCATCCCCGGCGAGACGGCCGCTGTCCTCGGCGGCGTCCTCGCCCACCAGGGCAAGGTCTCCCTCGGCCTGATGATCCTCGTGGTGGTCGGCGCGGCGATCCTCGGCGACTCCGTCGGCTACGAGGTCGGCCACCGGGCGGGCCCGGCGATCCTCGGCACCCGCCCCATGCGGCGCCACGGCGAGCGCATCGCCAAGGCCCAGGACCTGATCCGCCGGCGCGGGCCGGCCGCCGTCTTCTTCGGCCGGTTCGTCGCCTTCTTCCGCGCGATGATGCCCGCCCTGGCCGGCATCTCCCACATGCCCTACCGCCGCTTCCTGCTCTTCAACGCCCTCGGCGGCCTGGCCTGGGGCGTCGGCTTCACCCTCCTCGGCTACTTCGCCGGAGCCGCGTACACCCGCGTCGAGGGACTGGTCGGCCGTGCCCTCGCCATCGCCCTCGCCGTCCTGGTGGTGGTGGCCCTGACCGTCTGGCACCTGCGGCGCCGCCGGCGCGAGTCCCGCTCGCCGCAGCCCGACGGCCACGACGAACGCTCC
>NZ_JBEYFP010001285.1:0-1301 GCF_040634455.1 Kitasatospora sp. NPDC007106 | reverse complement strand
CGGGCTCCGGCGCCGGCTGCAGTGCGGACGGGTCGTAGAGCCTCCCTGTCAAGTTCTGCGTGTTGATGGCCCGTTTGCGGATTGGGGGCTGTTCCAGCTGGCGAGGAGGTCGAGGGTTTCGGCGTCGCGGCTGCCGGGCGGAACGGCGCAGAGGATGAGGTAGAGGCCGTCGTCGGCGGCGAGTTGGGCGGTCTCGTAGGTGAAGGTGAGGTCGCCGGCGAGGGGGTGGTGGATGCGCTTGGCTCCGGCGCGGTGGTGGCGGACGTCGTGGCGGGCCCAGCGCTGGCGGAAGGCGTCGCCGCCGCGGGTGGAGAGTTCGCCGATCAGGTCGGAGAGCGCCTTGTCGTAGGGGTTGCGTCCGACTTCGGCGCGCAGGGTGGCGACGTTCTGGTCGGCGACGCTCTCCCAGTCGGGGTAGAACGCGGGGGCGGCGGGGTCGAGGAAGGTGAAGCGAGCGGCGTTCGCGGGGCGGGCGGGGCTGTCGAAGACCGGCGCGAAGAGGGCGCGGGCGAGGGTGTTGCCGGCCAGGAGGTCGAGGCGGGCGTTGCGGATGTAGGCGGGGACGCCGCTGATCGTCTCGACGAGGTTGCGCAGGCCGGGGCGGACGGGTTGGCGGGCGGGGCGGCCCGGTCCTGCCGGGCCGGTGGCGTTGGCGTTGGCGGCGCGGACGAGGTCGAAGAGGTGGGCGCGCTCCGCGTCGTCCAGCAGCAGGACGCGGGCGACGGTGTCGAGGACGGCGTCGGTGGCGCCGCGGGCGTCGCCTCGTTCGAGTCGGGTGTAGTAGGGGACGCTGACGCCGGCGAGTTGGGCGACCTCCTCGCGGCGCAGGCCGGGGACGCGGCGGGTGCCGGAGAGCGGGGAGAGGGTGAGGCCGGCCTGCTCGGGGGTGACGCGGGCCCGGCGGGTGGTGAGGAAGTCGCGGATCTCGGTGCGTCGGTCCATGCCTTCGACACTACGGCCGGACCGTTCGCGGGGGCACGGGCGTGGGGGTCCTTGTCAGGGTCTGCTTGAGTGCCCCGCCGGGGTGCGGGGCGCGGTTTTCTGGAGGGCATGACCGACCGTCCCGCTCCTGGAGGCCCCCCGATGCCCGCCGCACTTCCCGCCACGGACCGCCCCGTCCCGTCCGGCACCGCCGCGGTGCCGGTGGAGGGTGCCGGGTTCGCGCTGGGGGCGGCGCTGCTGGGGTTCTTCGTGATCACGCTGGACGCGCTGATCGTCAGCGTCGCGCTGCCCGCGATCGGCAACGACCTGGGCGGCGGGATCGGCGGGCTGCAGTGGGTGGTGGACGGCTACACCCTGAT
>NZ_JBEYFP010001284.1:0-1301 GCF_040634455.1 Kitasatospora sp. NPDC007106 | reverse complement strand
GCTCTCGCGGGCCAACTCCTCGGCGGCGTCGGCGAGCGGGCCGTGGTCCCGGGGCGGCAGCAGCGCTCCCGGCGGGGGCACCTGCGGTGACGGTGTCTCAAGTGATGGAGCATCGGGTGATGGAGCCTCGGGCGCGGCCGGGCCTGTGCCGCCGCTGAGGGCGCTCAGCCGCCGGCGGTCCTCGGGGCCGGCGTCGAGCGCGTCCGCGATGCGGTTGATGGTGCCGAGCCGGTGGTCGAAGGGCCGGTCGGTCTCGATCCGGCGGACGGTGCTCTCGCCGAGCCCGGCCCGCTCGGCGAGCTGGAACTGCGTCAGGCCGGCCTGCTTCCGTAACTGCCGCACCAGCGCTCCGAGCGTCTCCGCCACGACCCGTCCTTCCCCCGAGGAATCGAAACAGGGGCGAGCCTACCCTGACGACCGGTCACATATGACCGGTGCTGTGACCTGTGCCTTTGCCTGACGCGACGCCAGCATCGGCGGTGCGGACAACGGTCCCGCGGCCCCGGCGCACCCCGTTGCGCGGCCCGGGCCGCCCCCGTCCGCGACACCAGTGCGTGAACTTGAAGGAGGCGGTGTTCCGATGGCGGAGGCGAAGGGCGTCCTGCTGCCGGCCTACGTGGTGGCCGACGAGTCGGGCTCGATGGCCCCGTACCAGCGGGAGCTGGGGGACGGGGTGGCGTCGCTGTGCGAGGGGCTGCGGGCGGAGCCGATGGTCGCGGCCAAGCTCCGGCTGGCCGTGCTGGGCTTCTCCGACGACGTCCAGGTCCGGCTCGCGGTGGCCGACATGCGCACCGAGACCACGGTGCCCCGGCTGGTGATCCGCGGGGTGACCAACTACCGGGCCGTCTTCGAGGACCTGCTGCAGCGGATCCCCGGCGACGTGAAGTGGCTGCGCGGCGAGGGCTACCGGGTGCACCGCCCGGTGGTCTTCCTGCTCAGCGACGGCCAGCCCACCGACGGCTCGTCCTGGCACGCGCCGCACGCGGAGCTGACCGACCGGGATCGCACGCCGACCGCGCCGAACATCATCGCCTGCGGTCTCGGCGACGCCCGGGCGCAGACCATGGTCGACGTCGCGACCCGCCCGGAGTTCGCCTTCCTCGCCAAGTCCGGCGCCGACGTCGGCCGGGCGATCTCGGAGTTCTTCCACTCGTTGACCATGAGCCTGGTGGCCTCCGGACACGCCCTGAACTCGGCCAACCCGCAGTTGGTGGTGAACCGGCCCGACCAGTTCACCATGGCCATCGACGAGGTCGGCCGGTGACGCCCGCCCGCCGGGGCGACCCGGACCCCGCGCCGCC
>NZ_JBEYFP010001283.1:0-1305 GCF_040634455.1 Kitasatospora sp. NPDC007106 | reverse complement strand
CCGTGCCGCCGCACCAGCGCCTCGTTCACCCGGTGGCCGAGCAGCGCGCCCAGCGAGAACGCGGCGAGGCCCAGCCCGGCACCGGCGACCGACACGTGCGCGCCGCCCAGCCCGAAGCCCAGGAAGAGGATGTTGCCGGTCATCACCGCGGTGTACACGTGGCCGAGGCCGAGGAAGCTCGCGGCCTCGACGATGCCGGTGACCGCCGTCAGCAGGAGCAGCGCCACGGTCTGCGGGGCGGGGCGCCGGGTCGTCGCGAGCACCCTTGTTGGTACCAGCCCGGCCGGGCGGGGCGGCGGAGACCGGCCGTCGGCACCGGGCCGCTCACCGGAACGGCGCACGCCCGGCGGCAGGGCTCAGCCGGTACGGCCGTCGATCAGTTCGCCGTACGCCTGGAGCAGGTCCGGCAGGCGGAGGGTGACGAGGTCCTCCCGGCTGGGGAGGTCGCGGTGGGCGCTGAGCCGCAGATCGCGGTACGCGCAGGACTTCTCGTACAGGGTGCGGATGAACCGGCCGTTGCCGAGCTCGTCTATCCAGCCCTCGCCGACCACGTGGGCGCAGATCGAGGAGAGCTCCTCCGCGGCGTCCTCGTCCCAGCCGTCGCCGCCCTCCAGCGCCAGGCTGCGGCCGATCTCGGTCAGCTCGCCGGGGCGGTAGCTCGGGAAGTCCACCCGGGTGGTGAACCGCGAGTTGAGGCCGGGGTTGGCCGCCAGCAGCCGGTTCATCCCCTCCGGGTAGCCGGCGAGGATCACCACCAGCCGGTCCCGGTTGTCCTCGGCCCGCTTCAGCAGCACCTGCAGCGCCTCGTCGCCGTACGCGTCGCCCTTGCTGTAGCCGGAGTTGGACAGGCTGTACGCCTCGTCGATGAACAGCACGCCGTCCAGCGCCGAGTCGATCAGGTCGTTCGCCTTGACCGCCGTCTGCCCCAGGAACTCGCCGACCAGGTCGGCCCGTTGGGCCTCCACCAGGTGGTCGCCGGAGAGCAGGCCGAGCGCGTGGAAGACCTGGCCGAGGATCCGCGCCACCGTCGTCTTGCCGGTGCCGGACGGCCCCGAGAAGACGAAGTGCCGCTTCGGCGGCTGCACCGGCAGCCCCCGCTCGGCCCGCAGCCGGGCCATCCGCAGCTGCGCCGAGAGCGCCCGCACCTGCCGCTTCACCGGGTCCAGGCCGACCATCCGCTCCAACTCGGCGAGGGCCGCCTCCAGCTCCTGCTGCAGGCTCGCCGCCGCGGTGCCCGCCGCGGCCGGCCCGCCCGCGGACTCGGCCTCGCCGGGCGTGTGCGGGGGAGCGGCCGGCGCAGCCTCC
>NZ_JBEYFP010001282.1:0-1308 GCF_040634455.1 Kitasatospora sp. NPDC007106 | reverse complement strand
GAGCCGCCGCTGCAGGCCCCGCACACGGCGGGCCGCCTGCCGCCGGATGACCGTGACCGGGGGAGAGGGAGATCCGGCTCCTTGGCCGAGGTTCGCGTCCGGCCGGGGCGCGGTTGCCGGTGATCCACCCGCATGCTCCCGCCCTTCCGATCGGCCGGGTTCGGGGTGGCGGGGGAGCGGTGTGGTCAAGATCCCCCCTGTGGATCGAGCCGTGGGGCCCACGTGGGCACGTCGTTTCCGTGCGACCGGGACACGCGTCCGTGCGTGAACGGTCCCCCGCCCTCTTCCGCGCAGCGGATGCCGCCGCGCCACCGACACCATTGGTGAACTCGCCCCCACCCAATGCCTGTTGGCGGGGGTGGACCCCGGCGCGGGGCGGGGCGGCCGGCAGTTGCCCCGCCCCGGTAGCGTCACTGACGGATCGACAGCAGGCCGTTCTCGCCGTGAGCACCGACTGCGCCGCCGCCCGCCGGCACGGGATCAACCCCCTTCGGCGCCATCCATTGCGCCCTCACCGCCATGCCCCGGCTGCCCGCCGCCTCCGCACCCGCCGCGTGAATGGGCACACGTCAAGTCCTTTTGTCTACAAAGGCATTGCGTCGACCGGATGGCCACAGAATTCTCACCGAAGTGCGTTTTCGAACCTCCGCGGCGAGGAACAAACTCCGGCACGGCGCGGGCAGGTGCCGCACCCGAGAGGTGTGCGGACCCGGGGCGGCGTCGGATCGACCGAACACGTCATCCGCCAGGAGGCACCCATGGCCGAGCCCTGCACTCCTGTGACCACTCCGCGTGTTCCCGGTGCCCACACTCCGCAGCGGCCGGCGGCTCCTCCGGTCCGGTTCGCTCGGGTGCAGATGCCACCAGGGCCGAACCCGCGCAGGCTGTCGGCGCCGGCAGGTCCACGCCGAGACCACGCCGTGAGCGTGATCCACGGCTGCCGCAACAGCGATCGGACGGCACCCGTGCGCCACCGGACGAACGGTGCCGTCCGATGAACGGCACCGACGCTGAGGCATGCCGGCTCTCGATCGTCGGATGCGGACGACTTTCGGACCGCGCTGCAGTGGCACCGCCTTGAACGTGCCGGGCTGCGGCGGCACCGCCCGTTCACCCGGGCGAACCCGTGGTCCGGTCGGGCCGGGCCTCGGCCGCGTTCGTGCACGCCCCGGCCGTGCTGCTCGAACGGACCCCGCCCAAGCTCGGCGAGGTGGACGGATGACCTGGGACGACTGGCCTTGCCGAGGCCGGGTCCATCCGCGAGGCCCCCGCCGATGACCTCGACATCGGCGGCGCCAGGGACGGCGC
>NZ_JBEYFP010001281.1:0-1311 GCF_040634455.1 Kitasatospora sp. NPDC007106 | reverse complement strand
CCCCCGTCCGGACGGCCGTCCGGGCGACCGTCCCGCTGCTCGTCCTGGTGGAGTTCGCCAGCGGCGTCCTGCAGGGCGGCTTCCCGATCCTGCTGCCGCGTCTCGGTGAGCAGCTGCACCTCGACGCCGGTGACCTGAGCCTCGCGCTCGGCGTCGAGTTCCTGGTGTCCGGCGTCGCGGTGCCGCTCACCTCCCGGCTGGGCGACCTGCACGGCCACCGGCTGCTGCTGCGCGTCACCGTGCTGCTGACCCTGCTCGGCGCCGCGTGCACGGCGCTCGCCCCGGACCTGCCGCTGCTGCTCCTCGGGCGTGCCCTGTCCGGGTTCCTGGCCTGCTGGCTGCCGCTGGAGTTCGCGATCCTGCGCGACGGCCTCGGCGAGGAGCGCGGCGGCCGGGCGGTCGGCCCGCTGGTCGGCTCGCTCACCGTCGGCTCGACCCTCGGCGCGCTCGCCGTCGGCGGCCTCGGCACGAGCGACGACGCCACCCGTCCGCTGCTGTGGGCGCTCGCGGTGCTGCCGCTGCTCGCACTGCCGGTGGTGTGGTGGCTCGTCCCGGACTCGCGGACCCGGGCGCAGGGCCGGATCGACTGGCCCGGCGCGGCGCTGCTCTCCCTCGGTCTGACCCTGCTGCTGGCCGGCCTCGGCGGCAGTGCCGTGCTGCCGGGCGCCGCGGCCGTGCTGCTGCTGGTGCTCGGGCCGGTGCTGCTGGCGCTGTTCGTCCGGCACGAACTGCGCACCGACCGGCCGATGGTGGACGTCCGGTTGCTGGCCCGGCGCGCCACGGCGCCGGTCTTCGCGCTCAGCTTCCTGCTGGGCTGCGCCCTGTACGGCGCGCAGGGCCCGACCCTGGCCTTCGAGGCGGCGGACCCGACGGAGACCGGCTACGGCCTCGGCGCGGTGCCGCTGCAGCTGGGTCTGCTGTACCTGCCGCAGACCGTGGCCGCGATGGCCGGTGCGGTCGTCGCCGACCGGCTGGCCCGCCGGTACGGCGCAGCGGGCGTCCTCGCGGTGGGCTTCGGGCTGTGCGCCGCCGGCTATGCGGCGATCGCGGCGGGGCACCACGCGTTCTGGCAGTTCGCCGTTCCCGGTGCGGTCTGCGGGTTCGGCGCCGGGCTGGGTCTGAGCCTGCTGCCGGGTCTGCTGATGCGGCGTCTCCCCCGCGACCAGACGGGGATCGGCACCGGTGTCTACAACACCCTCAAGTCGCTGGCGGGCGCCGCCGCGGGCGCGGGGGCGGCTGCCGTGCTGGACGCCCTGCTGCTGCGGCAGGGCGTCCCGCGGGAGGGCGCGTACACGGCGGTCTGGACGGTCT
>NZ_JBEYFP010001280.1:0-1311 GCF_040634455.1 Kitasatospora sp. NPDC007106 | reverse complement strand
GCACTCCGGGCGGTACGGAAGGCCTCCTCGATGAAGCCGTTGCCCAGCACGTCCTGGAACACCGAGCTGCGGTGCCGGCCGCTGCCGCCGTCGGCGAAGGCCTCGTTGACCACGTCCCAGGAGTAGATCTTGCCCTTGTAGTGGGTCATCTCCTGGGTGATGTGGTTGTTCATCACACTGCGCAGGGTGTTGGCGTCGTTGATGGAGCCGACCCAGTTGGGCAGTTGGGAGTGCCATACCAGTGTGTGGCCGCGCATCTTCTGGCCGTGTGCGGCGGCGTGGTTGACGATCGAGCCGGCGGGGGCGAAGTCGAACGACCCGCGGGAGGGCTCGGTGGCGTCCCACTTCATCTCGTTCTCCGGGGTGACCATGGTGAATTCCCGGTCGAGAACGGTGGAGTACGTCGAGTCGCCGAGCCTGCCCGCGGCCACCGCCGTGCCGAAGTAGCGGCCGCTGCCGGCCGCTGCCCCACCCAGCGTGTTCGCCCCGGCGGCATGAGCCGCGGGGGCCGCGGTGACGGCCGCGGCCGAGCTGACGACCATGTATGCGGTGGCCGTCAGGAGCTTGCCCAGACGGGGTTTCTTGTTGAGCCGCGGCATGACGGATCGTTCTCCTTGTGGGTGGGGTAAGCCTGCGACACCGGTCGGGGACCGGCGCCACGTCCTGACGGTTGTGCGAGCGCGTACTCGGTTGTGCCTTCCTGCCGGGTTGTTGCGGGTGGTGTCCGGCACGTGGTCACTGGCCCCGCCCACGAGCGGTGCTGTCGGTTGACGCGCGGCTCACCCGGCTGTGGGGTCGGCCGACGGGAGGGAGCGGACCCGCCTTTCGGCGCTTATGTTAACGCTAACAATTTTTGGCGGACAGCCGCCCGCGTTGTCATGTTCAGGTAAATCTCTGGCAGATGGTGCGCGTTGTCAATACTTTGCGCGGCGGTGGACCGTCGGCTCGTGCTGCAGGAGATCGTCGGTCAGGTGGTGCTGCCGGTATCGCCGCCGTTCAGGGGCATTGAGGCTGCACCGATGCCTTCGATCCGGAACGAGGAGGGGTGTCCGCCGTCGGTGCCGGGCGGGATCGCGGCGGCCGCGAGGGCCGGCACGTGGACGTGCGAGGCCTTGCTGGCCGGCCGCCATGGGCGGCCGGCCCTGTGGATCTCGGGGTGAGGAAAGTTCACGCTGGTGATCCGTCCTGCCGGCGAGTGGGGGGTGGGGTGCTGTCCTGTGCCGCCGCTGATCGCGAATGGTCGGTCGGACGGCGCCGCTCGACGGTGCCACCGACTTGTCGTCAACATCGCTGTGCACGAGGCCGATCGGC
>NZ_JBEYFP010001279.1:0-1312 GCF_040634455.1 Kitasatospora sp. NPDC007106 | reverse complement strand
GTTGTACGCGCTGGTGAGGTTGACGGTGAGGACGGCGTCCCAGTCGTTCTTCGCCATCTTGAAGATACGGCGCGGCGCTCGGGCGCCGGACGGACGCGGACTTCGGCGAGCACGCCGTGCCGGAGTTCCAGCCGGACGGAGCAGCGCGGCACCAGTCCGACGCCGAGGCCGATCCGGGCGGCCTCCTTGACGCCCTCGGTGCCCCACAGGTCGAGGGTGCGGGCGCCGGTCAGCTCCCAGCTGTGCAGCAGGTCGGTGAGCTGGCGGCGGGTCTGCGAGCCGCACTCGCGCAGCAGGAAGGTCTCGCCCGCCAGGTCGGCGGGGGTGGCGGTCCGGCCCGCGAGCGGGTGGTCGGCCGGGCAGACCAGCAGCATGTCGTCCTCGGCGAGCCGCTCGGAGCGGTACCGGCCGGGCGGCAGCGGGCCGCCGCTCAGTCCGATGCCCGTCCGGCCCTCCTCCAGCGCCTCGGCGAGCTGGTCGGCGGTGCCGATGGCGAGGTTGAACTGGGCGGCCGGCTCGCGGCGCCGCAGCTCCCGCAGGACGGACGGCAGGAACTGGCCGCTGACGGTGCTGGTGCTGCCGATGACCAGGGGTTCCGTCCGCAGCAGCGCCGCCGCCTGGACGGCCTCGACGGCGTGGTCGGCGACGGCGAGCACCTCCTTGCTCTGCGCGAGCAGGATCTCGCCCGCCAGGGTGGGGCGGATCTTCGGACCCGAGCGGTCGACCAGCTGGGTCCGCAGGGCTATCTCCAGGTTCTGCACCTGTTTCGACACCGAGGACTGGCTCAGGAACAGCACTTGTGCGGCGGCCGAGAACCCCCCGCACTCGATGACCTTCGCGAAAACCGCCAGTTGGTTGAGGTTCAGTCGCATCATGGCCTCGCTCGCGTCCGGAGGGTTGGGACACAGGGGTCGGCGCGGCAGCCCGCGGTACCGGCCGGTACGGCAATGTACCGTGCACCGGGCCGGTGTCACAGGCGGTTCACCTGCAAGATCAACAGGTCGTGTGCGCCCGTTCTCCTTGCTCCGCACCCGGGTTGACGAGCGGTCGGGCCGGTCGGCGGCCGCCGCGACGCCCCGGGTCGCGTCCGGGCCCGGAACCCGGCGAATGGCAAAGGATTGGCAAAGGCGCGGGACGAAACCTCGATCCGGCCCTCTTCTCACGATGACCGGCCCGCCCGTGGCCGGCAGTTCCTCGGGAGGTGGTCCGGTGCACGCTTGCCCCAGCGGTCGACCGGCAGTGCATTCCCCGTCCGGCGCATCCGTGCGGCGGACACCCGCCCAGTGCGGCGTCCCCGTGCGCAGGACGCCCG
>NZ_JBEYFP010001278.1:0-1312 GCF_040634455.1 Kitasatospora sp. NPDC007106 | reverse complement strand
CGATCTCGCTCGCCGAGGCGGCCGGGGCGGCCCGCGGCGAGGCCCTGCGGGAGTCGCTCGCCCGGCTGGGCACCCTGCTGGAGGACGGCTCCCCGGCCGCACCGGTGAGCTGACCGACCGTCACGGAACGGATGAGGTGGATGGGATTGCACGCCGACCAGGTGCTCGTCTTCGACGCCGACGACACGCTGTGGGAGAACAACGTGCTCTTCGAGCGCGTCATCGAGGGCTTCCTCGACTGGGTGGCCGGCGACCCCGCCGACCCCGCCGCCCGGCAGGCCGCCCGGGCGGTGCTCGACGCGGTGGAGGCGGCGAACGCGGCCACCCTCGGGTACGGCGCCGCCGTGTTCCGGCACAACCTGGCCGAGAGCCTCGGGCACGTGCGGGGCCGTTCCGTCACGGCCGAGGACCGGGACCGGATCGACCACCTGCTGCTGCCGCTGACCAGCCGCACGGTCGAGCTGATCCCCGGCGTCGCCGACACCCTCGCCGAGCTGGCAGGACGGCACCGGCTGCTGATGCTCACCAAGGGCGACGAGGCGGAGCAGCGGCGCAAGGTCGAGGCGTCCGCCGTCGCGCACCACTTCGGCGGGATCCACATCGTGGCCGAGAAGAACGTCGACACCTACCACCGGCTGGTCGCCGACCTCTCGCTCGTCCCCGACCGGACGTGGATGATCGGCAACTCCCCCAAGTCGGACATCGTGCCGGCCCGCCGGGCCGGCCTGAACGCCGTCTTCATCCCGCACGAGCACACCTGGGTGCTGGAGCACGAGGAGTTCGGCGCGCACACCGCCACCCTGGAGCTGGCGAGCTTCACCGAACTGCTCACCCACTTCTGAGCTCCCCGTTCGGCCGGCACGGGTTTGGCAGGCGTACGAACCGGCAAGTCGCCCGATATGGACGTTCACACCTTCTCCGGATCCAGGCGGTCTCCGCTCGCCGGATGGCTGGACGCACCGTCCGGCTGGGCCGCCCTCGACCCCGCGTCGGAGCGCCTGCACGGGATGCTCCAGCAGGTCCCGCAGCCCGTGCGGGACGCCCTGCACGGCGTCTGGCTCGGCCACCACCTGCACCCCGCGGTGGTCCAGCTCCCGGTGGGCTGCTGGCTCTCGGCCACCCTCCTGGACGCCGCCTGCACCTCCCCCGACGCGGCCCGCCGGCTCACCAGGATCGGCCTGATCGGCGTGGCCCCCGCCGCCTGGACGGGATGGGCCGACTGGTCGACGCTGACCGCCGAGCAGCGCCGCACCGGCCTGGTCCACGCCTTCGGCATCGTCGCCGCGGCCGCCCTGCAGGGCGCCTCGCTGGC
>NZ_JBEYFP010001277.1:0-1313 GCF_040634455.1 Kitasatospora sp. NPDC007106 | reverse complement strand
CGCCGCGGTGCGGACGGCCGCCCCGCGCTACGAGGCCGCGGCCCGGCTGGAGGAGGCCGCCGCCGAACTGCTCGCCGAGGTCGGCGCCGCCCCGGCCACGACCGCGGCCGGCCCCGAGTACTGGGCCGCCGTCCTGCTCGACTCCGCCGACGTCCCCGTCCACCTCTTCACCGCCCTGGCCATCTGCGGCCGCACCGCCGACTGGTCCGCCCACATCCTCGACCAGAAACGCACCCGCCGCCCCGTCCCGACCGCCGCCTGACGGCCCGTCGGGGTCGGCCGGGCGACGGGACGGGAGGAAAACCGATTGCCCGGGGCGGAGGACGGCCGACATGATCGCCTGCATGTGTGACCACGACCGGAAGGGCGGCCGCCGCCCGTCCCGATGACCGCCGCCGTGCTGCAGCCCCGAGGGGCGGCGGCACCGCACGCGACGCGCCGTCGTGCTCCACGTCCCGCCGCAAGGCCCAGCCCGGCGGGACGTGGGTGCCCGCCCGTCCACTCCGGAGCAGACTCATGACCACCGAACTCGCCAAGGCCCGGGACCTCCTCGACTCGGGCGATCCGCAGGGCGCCATGCGCACCCTCCGGCACGCCGCCGACTCGCTGGCGCCCGCCGACTGCGCACCGCTCGTCCGCCGGCTCGCCGAGGGCGCCGGATTCGAGGACCTCGCCGAGGCGTCGGCCGCCGTCGCCGCCCACGCCGACCGGCCGGACGCGCTCTACGCCTACGGCTACGCCTGCATCGAGCGCGGGGTGTCCGACCTCGCCGTGCCCGCCCTGCGGGAGGCGCTGCGGCTGGCCCTGGCGCCGCGCCGCGGCGGGCTGTTCCGCCGCGCACCCGAGACGCGGACCGCTCCGCAGCAGATCCTGCTGGAACTCGCCGTCGCGCTGGAGGACGAGCAGCGGCACGCGGCCGCCGTCGAGCTGCTGACCGAGCACGACGGTCTGCTGACCGACTGGCCGGGCCGCTACCTGCTGGTCCACAACGCCCTGATGGACGGCCGGCTCGACACCGCGGGCCGGGTGTTCGCCGGCCTCGGCGAGCCCTCGGAGACCTGGCGCCCGGCGGCGGACCGCGTCCGCCGCACGCTGCGCCGCTCCGCGGACGCCACCCCGGCCGACCGCCGCGACCTGCGCGGCTGGCACTACACGCTGACCGGCGGCCTGCTGGCGACCCTCTCGCCCTACGGCTTCGCCGACGGCATGACCGGCCGCTGGGCCTTCTACCAGGACGGCTTCGACGCCTGCCGCCGCGGCCTCGACCGGCTGGCGGTGGTGCTGGAGGCGACCGGGCGGCGGCCGGCCTCGGT
>NZ_JBEYFP010001276.1:0-1314 GCF_040634455.1 Kitasatospora sp. NPDC007106 | reverse complement strand
GACCGCGAGCGCCACGCCCGGAGACGACTCCCGGACCGCCCGCGGACCACCCCGGCGCGCCCGCCCGGCCACCGGGCCCTGCTGCGACCAGGTGCGGGGCCACCGGTTCACCACCGCGACCTCGCCGCTCGCCCCCCACTCCTGTGCCGGCACGGCGGTGGTTCGTCTCCGAACTGAATTCGGGTGGATGGAACGTCGTGGACGTCGCGGATGAGTCCGAGCCGGCTCCCGCCGCGCCCCGCATCGAACGTGCGTACGTCCCGGGGCCCGAAATCCGCCCCGGACCGTCGCCCCCTGGCGCTAACCTCTCGCCAGGAACACGACGAGGGGTGGGGCTCATGGCGTACGGCGGGAACACGCTGCCGGGACACGGTCCGGGGAGGGAACCCGGGCGCGGACTGACCGCGATCGGAGTGCTGCTGCTGGTGTACCTGGGGATCTTCGCGATCGCCGTGGTCGTCAGCATCATGCAGGGCAACTACGGCTACCTCATCGGGATGGCCCGCCGGCAGGCCGACCTGCCGGCACTGGCCGTCGCCGCCTACTTCACGCCGCTCGCCGTGACGTTGGCCTCGACCGCGGTGCTCGCCGTGCTGGCGTTCCGGGGGGTGTCCTGGGTGCGGCCCGCCGCGGCGGTGCTCCTCCTCGTGACGACCCTCTCCGCCTCCGGACAGCAGCTCTTCGCCCAGCTGACCACCCTGCGGCTGCACAACGTCTTCGACCTGCCGTTCGACGCGATGTTCATCATGCTGCAGCCGTACTTCGCGCTCGCCGTGGCCGTCGCGGTGACGGTCGTCGGGATCGCCACCCGCGCGCCCCGGCCGGGGCCGGGCGCCACCGGGCCGTTCGCCCCGACCTACCTGCCTCCGGCGCCCCCCGCTCCGGCATCCGGGCCCACCTCGCCCGCGGACGGGCCGAACCCCGCGCCGTAGCAGCCGGACCGGGACCGCCCCGTCGGCCCGGTGCCGGGTGTGCGCGAGGCAACGGGCCGAGCCCGGCGGCTTCCTGCCGTTCGGCAGCACGATCGACGCCGACACGCTGGGCTGGCTCACCGAGGGCGAGCCCGACGCGTGGCCGCTGATCGTCCGGCCCCGGCACGCCCCGCAGGGCCCCGGTTGGCCGGCGGGCTGGTCGACACCCTGGTGGCGTGGCTGCGCGGACGGGATCTGGGGGAGGGGTTCCCGGGCCTCGACCCGGACGACGACCCGCTGGAGTTCGCCACCTTCCTGCCCGCGGACTCCGCGGCCCGGCGACGGAGCGTCACCTGACACGGCGTCGGACCGGGGATCCGCCCGCCCGTTAGGTCGGGCGGGC
>NZ_JBEYFP010001275.1:0-1317 GCF_040634455.1 Kitasatospora sp. NPDC007106 | reverse complement strand
CGACCTCCCCGCGCTGGACGCCTGTGCGGGCGGGCGCGGACTGGTGACGGCGGAACGCGTCCAGCACGGGCCGCTGTGGCTCACCCCCTCGGGCAAGGTCTACGGCGGCCTGGAGGCCGCTGCCCGCGTGCTGATGCGCTCGGGCGGCGCGTGGCCCTACGCGGGCGGCCTGCTGGCCCTGCCACCGGTCCGCCTGCTGGCGCGGATCCTCTGCCTCCCGGTCACGAGGCGCTGGCATCCGACCCGCACCGGCGGCGCACCCTGAACCGTCACCGGCCGACGCGGACGGCAGTTCTCCTAGCCGGTCACGATGCCCGTGACGAGGTTGATGGTGGTGGCCAGGATGCTCGTGCCGAACGCGTAGGAGAGCAGGCAGTGGCGCAGCACGACGGCGCGGATCGCGGTGGTGGTGACGCCGGTGTCGGACACCTGGTAGGTCATGCCGAGGTTGTAGCTGAAGTAGAGGAAGTCCTTGTAGGAGGGCGGCTCGTCGGAGTTGAAGTCGATTCCACCGGTCGGGGGTGCGAGGTAGAGCTCGGCGTAGCGGGCGGCGTACATCAGGTGCAGCGAGGCCCAGCCCATGAAGACGCCGCCGAGTGCGGTCGCTGCGGCGGCGTGGCTGTCGCCGGACCTGCCGAGCAGGAGCAGCAGCACGATGCCGGTGAGGCCGCCGATCGCCGCCGAGACGACGACGAGCTCCTCCAGGACGGGCCGGAAGTCCTCGCGCCGGGCGTTGCGGCGGGTCGCTGCGGCGTCCATGGGCCACAGCGCGATCCACCCGGCCGCGACGAAGAAGGTCTGGGCCGCGGTGATGCCGGCGAGAACGCCCATCGACAGGTCGCGCAGCAGCCAGACGAGGACGCCCACCGCCGCTCCCGCAACCAGCGCTCCGTTCAGTCGCGGCAGGGCGGACCGCAGTGACCACAGGCTCATGCGCCTCACAGTAGCCACCCCGCCGCACCCGGCGGCCGACCTGCCGCGCCGCCGGCGCGCGTGGCGGGACCGGCCCGGCCCCCGTCGGCGTCGTGCGCGCTGCCGCGCCCTGATCCCGCGTCAGTCGGTGGGTGGACCCGCGGCTGTGACAGGGCCGTTGCCTGAAGTGTGACCGCCGTCACGGCCCCTGACGGCCGGTCATGGTCAGCTCTGGGGATGCGTCGTTCCCGTACCGCCTCTCCGGTCCTCCTGGCCGCGGGCCTCCTGGTGCTCACCGCGTGCGGCTCGGTGGCCGTCACCGGTTCGCGGGCCCCCGCCCCGTCGGGTGCCACGTCCGCCTGCGGCGTTGGGGCCGGGCCGGGGGGGTCGGGGGGGGGCGCTGGT
>NZ_JBEYFP010001274.1:0-1322 GCF_040634455.1 Kitasatospora sp. NPDC007106 | reverse complement strand
CCCGTACACCGGGCGCAGCCGGCTGTCCTACCGGCGGGCCGCCGAGCTGTTCACCACGGCGACCCGCCGGCTGGACCCGGCGGGCCGCGGCTACACGCTGCACCAGCTCCGGCCCCGCGGCTGACCGTCCGCCCGGCGGGCCCGGAGGAGGGGGCCCGGATCGGGCGGAACGGACCCGGTCAGGCGCGGAGGATCACCTCGATCAGGTAGCCGACCGGGCAGAGGCCGGTGTCGGTGGCGGAGGCCTTCACCCGGCCGACGGAGACCTTGGAGTCGCCGTCCTGGACGGGCACGCCGACCCGGCCGGCCGCGGCGGTGACCGTCAGGGTGGAGACCCGCCAGGAGCGGGAGGTGTCGTTCCAGACGGCGATGCGCAGCTGGGCGTCGCCGAAGTCGCAGCCGAAGGACAGGTAGACCTGGCCCCAGCCGACCGCGCCGCCGTTCTGCGGCGGCAGCGGGATCAGGGTGGCGTTGTCGGGGTGGCCGTCCAGGAAGCCGGGCTCGATCCGGCCGATCACGAGTGCCACGGTGTCACCTCACTTCTTCGTCGAGTCGGCGCCGGTCGGCGGGGGTGGTGTTCGGGACGCGGCCGAACAGGTCGGGCATCGGCCCGGGGTCGGTGTGGTCGTTCTCAGGCACCTGGGAGTGCCCGTAGTGGCCGCTGCGGGTGTCCCAGACCGTGGCGGACCGGTTGGCGGACCAGGTGGGCGGGCCCATCGGCCAGACGTCGGGGACGCCCCAGGAGCGCAGCCAGGGGACGATCCGGTCGAGGCCGGTGCAGGGCGCGTCGGCGAGGGTCGGGTAGACCTTGCCGCCGACCCGGCAGTACGGGAAGAACAGGCTCTCGATCTGGACGCAGACGTCGCCCTTGCGGTTGGTCTCGACTCCGCCGGCGGCGTTGACGACGGACTTGCTGCGGGAGGTGGCGGCGAAGAACTGGGCGCACCGGCCGGTGAACGGGTCCCAGAGCAGGTGGGGGGCGGCGCCGGAGCCGGAGCCCGCGAAGTAGCCGGCGAGGGTGTCGAAGGGCACCAGGTCGGCGGGGGCGTCGGCGGTGGCGTTGCGGTCCCAGGTGATGTGCCAGATGGTGCGGGACCCGCCGTCTCCGGCCATCGGGGCGTCGTCGAGTTGGCGCCGTTCGGCACCGGGGAGGTAGAGGTCGGCCATCGGTACCCCTTTCGTGGTGCGGCGGCCGTCGCGGCATGGCCGGGCACCGCCCCCCCGCGGCCCCGACGGCCCGGGGGGCGGGGGGGGGGGGGGGTTCGGGGGGGTCGGGAGAGCGGGCGGGGTGGGAAGAGGGGTGGGGGGGAGGGGGAGAGGTA
>NZ_JBEYFP010001273.1:0-1323 GCF_040634455.1 Kitasatospora sp. NPDC007106 | reverse complement strand
ATGGAGTTCAGACGTTTGCTCGTCCGAACGACGGCGCGGCGGGCGTCGCCCCGGGCCGGGCCCGCCGGAAGGGGTCAGCGGCGGAGGCCGGCGAGCAGGGCGTCCAGGGCGAGGTCGAAGCGGGCGCGGTGGTCCTCCGGGGTGCCGAGGCCGCCGGCCACCGCGGCGGCGAGGACGGGAAGGGCGGTGAGGTCGGGAAGGGCGGTGAGGTCGGCGTCGGTCGGCTCGTCCGGGTGGCCCGGGGTGGTGGCGGCCTCGGCGAGGCACTGGCCGATCACCAGGGTGGCGACGGAGTTGACGATCCGCAGGGCGTCGACGGGGGCGATGCCGGCCCGGCCGAGGAAGGCCGCGGTGTCCTCGACGATCCGCAGGGCCTCCGCGGAGCGCGCGGGGCGGGTGGCGACCAGCACGATCACCCCGGGGTGGCGGAGCAGTTCGGCACGGAACGCGGCGGCGAAGTCCCGCAGGCGCTCGGGCCAGGCGTCGGCGGGCCCGTCCAGCTCGGGGCGGACGGCGGTGACGACCCGTTCGACCAGCCCGTCCAGCAGGGCGGCCTTGTTGGGCACGTAGTGGTAGAGCGTCATCGCCTCGACGCCGAGTTCGGCGCCCAGCCTGCGCATGGAGAGCTTCTCGACGCCGTCGCGGTCGGCGAGGTCCAGTGCCGCGTTCAGCACCTTCTCGCGGGTGAGCCCGGCCCTGCGGGGGGTGGCGGCGTCCACGGCTGTCTCCGTTCGCGAGCGGGGCCGCTTGACTTTCTTACGGCGTAAGGCGAGAGTAGCGCACATCGCAGTCTTACACCGTAAGGGGGATTCGGGCCATGTCCGTGGACCGGAACAAGCAGCTCGTGACCGACTTCGTCACCGCCCTCAACGAGGCCCGGACGGCCGACCTCGGCGACTACCTGGCCGCCGACGTGGTCGACCACAACAAGATCATTCACGGTGAGCCGGACGAGCCCGGTGCGGCCTTCGCCGCCATCGAGATGCAGCTGACCGCCCTGAGGCCCTACCGCGCCCGCATCGACGAACTGATCGCCGAGGGCGACCGGGTGGTCGCCCGGATCACCCAGTCCGGCGTCAGCTCCGGCGCCCACCCCCGGATGCCCGTCCCCACCGGCCGGGCCTTCGAGAACGAGGCGATCTTCGTCTTCACCGTCGTGGACGGCCGGATCACCGAGATCCGCGGCGTCTCCGACCGCCTCGGCCTCTTCCTCCAGCTCGGCTGGGACTGGCCGACGGCGGACTGACCCCCGCACGGGCCCGAAGTCCCGACGCCCCGGGGCCGTCCGGCCCGGCGGTCGGCCCCTGCCGGCCCTGTGCCCCG
>NZ_JBEYFP010001272.1:0-1330 GCF_040634455.1 Kitasatospora sp. NPDC007106 | reverse complement strand
CCCGCCGGCGGGGGGCGGGGTGGTCATGGCCTGTCCTCTCGGGTGCTGCGGTGGGGCGGGTGCCGCGCCGGCGGTGCCGGCGGGGCGGGGGGCGCGGGCGGGCCGGTGCGGCCGGCCCGCCGGTGCCGGGTCAGATGCGGTAGCCGGAGCCGGGCACGGTGACGATCACGGCCGGGTCGCCGAGCTTGCGGCGCAGGGTCATCACGGTGACGCGGACGACGTTGGTGAACGGGTCGGTGTGCTCGTCCCAGGCCTTCTCCAGGAGCTGTTCGGCGGAGACGACGGCGCCGCCGGCGCGCATCAGCACCTCCAGGACGGCGAACTCCTTGGGGGCGAGCTGGACGGGCTTGCCGTCGCGGAGCACTTCGCGGCGGCCGGGGTCAAGGCTGATGCCGGCGCGCTCCAGGACCGGCGGCAGCGGGACGGTGGCGCGGCGGCCCAGCGCCCGTACCCGGGCGACGAGTTCGCTGAAGGCGAACGGCTTGGGGAGGTAGTCGTCGGCGCCGATCTCCAGGCCCTCGACGCGGTCGCTGATGTCGCCGGAGGCGGTGAGCATGATGACGCGGGTGGCGAGACCCTGCTCGACGACCCGGCGGCACACGTCGTCGCCGTGGACGAGCGGGAGGTCGCGGTCGAGGACCACCACGTCGTAGTCGTTGACGGCGATCCGCTGCAGGGCCGCCTCCCCGTCGTAGACGACGTCGACGGCCATGGCCTCGCGGCGCAGCCCGGTGGCCACGGCCTCGGCGAGCAGCTGCTCGTCCTCGACGACGAGTACCCGCACGGTGGTTGTCCCTTCATCCGATCGGCCCCGCCGTGCTGTCCGCCCGTGCGGGCCGTGGTGCGCCGGGCACGGAGCCGCGCCCTGCGGCACGGCCCCGACGGTGCCTCCATCCTGCCTGGTCCGCGGGTAAAGCAGCTGTAAGCGGCCGATTCCGAGCCGTTCCCGGCCGCGGCGGGCCGCTTCCGGTAGGTTGACCTGCGAGGACGCCCCGGGGTGGGGGCCGGGTGCCGGAGCGGAGCGAAAGCGTTCCCTCCGGTTGGACTGTGACACGGGCAACTTTCCGGCGGCGGGGAGGTTTCCCCGGCCCGCGGTTGGGGAGGACAAGCTCACACGCGATCGCGCCGTGCGCGGATCGCACCCACCCGCCGTGTGCTCATCCGCACCGGATCGGGGGTCACGTCATCGGGAGCGGCCGACGAGCCGTCTCCGCGCCCACCGGGGCCGGCAACGACAGCGCGTGCGGTTCCGCATAGACGTGGTCGAAGATCAGGGTGGGGTCCGGGTCGGGCATGGAGCGCACGCCCTCGCGGACCCGGAGGCCGAGCG
>NZ_JBEYFP010001271.1:0-1332 GCF_040634455.1 Kitasatospora sp. NPDC007106 | reverse complement strand
CCTGCCCGCACCCGCACTGTCTCCCCGGTGCAGTCCTCCCTGTGCGGACATCGCACGGTCACCTCGGAGGAAGCCTCAGCGACGGAGTCCTCGGGCAGGCGGCGCCTCCAGGCGGGCGGAGTCTTCGGGCAGGCGGAGTCTTCGGGTAAGCGGCAAACCGTCCCGAACCTGCACGTCAGCGAGGTGAACGTCCACTCAGAACGCGGGGGCCATCCGGAGCAGCTCGCTCGGTCTGCGGATCGAGGCCGGTGATTCACGGTGCAGCCCGGCGATGTCCGGGCCCTCGTCGCCCAGGATCATCAGCAGCGCCCGCTCGCTGACAACCAGCACCACGACGTAGCCGCCGGTGCAACGGGTGACCACGTCGCGCAGGCCGCCCAGACCGGCCTCGGCCGCGGTGCGCCGGCCGAGGCCGAGCATCACGGCCGACAGGGCGGCGGCCGACTCGGGGTGGGCGGCCACGGTGTCGGCGGCCACCAGCAGGCCGTCGACGGTCGAGATGACGCTCTCGGAGATCCCATGACTCGTTCACGGAGGGACTTCAACTCGTCGACGAGGGTTTCGGACGACGTCTGGCTGCTCATGGTGCACTCTTCTCGGCCTGTTCGGTCTGTTCTGCGGGGTGTGCGTTCGGCGGCTCTCGGCACAGGTAGGCGTGCAGCGCGCGGTCTCGACCGGGTGGTTCGGATGGTCGGAGTTGACGAGTGTGAACTGCCGCAGTGGTCCGAAGTGCGCCTCGATCGTGTGTTGGCCCAGGAGGCGCTGGTCGGGGTGAAGTGAGCTTTGCCCCGTGACGTGGACGCCCTGACACTTGGATCTTGTCGATCCAGGAAGGGAAGTCCAGGTGGGACGTCCGTCGAAGTACTCGGACGAGTTCCGTCGTGATGCCGTCGCGCTGTACCGGGCCTCGGATGGTCGGCGCCCGTTCGCGTCGGTCGCGAAGGAGATCGGGGTCAACCACGAGACTGAGGTAACCCCCGGAGTGTGGACACAGGGGTTTCATGCCGTGAGGGAGAGTTTAGTACTCCGGCTGTAGATCGTGATCTTCATGGTTGTTGGGTGGCTTGTCGCTGGTAGTGGCTGGTGCGCGAGCGTGCTTGGTGCTGGCGGCGCCATGCGGACCAGTGCAGGCGGTGGGCGAGGTCGCGGGCCGGTGCGAGCAGGGCTGCGAACAGTCTTTGGATCTTGTTGCAGGTCAGCGGGCTGAGCTCGGGGGTCGTGGTGGTCGTGGCCCGTTCGATGGCGGCTGTGACGGCGAGGAAAGCGTGCGCGAGCATGGCCAGGGTGGTCCAGCGGTGCCAGGAGACCCAGCGGCGGACCTGGTGCTCGTCC
>NZ_JBEYFP010001270.1:0-1335 GCF_040634455.1 Kitasatospora sp. NPDC007106 | reverse complement strand
CGGCAGGGCCGCCCGCCCGCCGGCGGACGGCTGCCCGCCACCCGCACCCTCGCCCGCGACCTCGGCGTCTCCCGCGGCACCGTGGTCGAGGCCTACGCCCAACTCGTCGCCGAGGGCTACCTGGTGAGCAGGCCGGGGGCCGGCACCCGGGTCGCCGACGGCATCGCCCCACCGCCGCCCGCACCACCGCCGGGCCCGTCCGCCCCCGCCGTCCGGTACGACCTCAAGCCCGGCACCCCCGACCTCTCGCTCTTCCCGCGGGCCGCCTGGCAGGCCGCACTGCGCCGCGCCCTCGCCGCCGCCGAACACACCGCCCTCGGCTACGGCGACCCCGCCGGGCACCCCGCACTGCGCGCCGAACTCGCCGCCCACCTCGGCCGGGTGCGGGCCGCCGCGGCCGACCCCGGACGCCTCACCGTGGTCGGCGGCGTCGCCCAAGGGCTCGCCCTGACGGCCCGGCAGCTCGTCCGGCACGGCCACCGCGCCGTCGCCGTCGAGGACCCGGGCTCGCCCGGCACCTTCGGCCTGCTGCGCGCCCACGGCCTCGAACCGCTCGGCGTCCCCGTCGACGGGCACGGCCTGGACGTCGACGCACTCGCCCGGACGGGCGCCCGCGCCGTCCTCGTCACCCCCGCCCACCAGTACCCGACCGGCGTGGTGCTCGCCCCCGAACGCCGGGCCGCCCTGATCGCCTGGGCCCGCCGCACCGGGGGCGTCGTGGTCGAGGACGACTACGACGCCGAGTTCCGCTACGACCGCGAGCCCGTCGGCTGCCTGCAGGGGCTCGCCCCCGACCTGGTCGTCCACCTCGGCTCGCTCAGCAAGTCGCTGGCGCCCGGCCTGCGGCTCGGCTGGGCCGTCCTGCCCGAACCTATGGTCGAGGAGTTCCGCACCGACAAGCAGTACACCGACCTCGGCTGCTCCGCCCTCGACCAGCTCGCCTTCGCCCGGCTGCTCGCCGACGGCGGCCACGACCGGCACCTGCGGGCCGTCCGCGCCCGCTACCGCGCCCGCCGCGACGCCCTGGCCGAGGCGCTTGCCCGGCACCTGCCGGACGCCGCCGTCCGCGGAGTGTCCGCCGGCCTGCACCTGTACCTCGACCTGCCGCCCGGCTGCGCCGAACGGCCCGTGGTCGAGGCGGCCGCCGCCCGGGGCGTCCGGGTCGAACCCGTCGCGCCGACCCGCCTCACCGCACCCGGCCCGCCCGCGCTCGTCCTCGGCCACGCCGCCCTGCCGGAACGCCGGCTCGCCCGGGCGGCACAGCTCCTGGCCGAGGCCGTCGCCGAGACCCGGACCTGACCACGGGGCCGTGGCCTCCGCCCCGCGCCCTCAGCC
>NZ_JBEYFP010001269.1:0-1336 GCF_040634455.1 Kitasatospora sp. NPDC007106 | reverse complement strand
GTGGCCGCCGACGCCCGGCCCCGGGGTGAACCGGAGGTAGCCGAAGGGCTTGGTGGAGGCCGCGTCGATGGCCTCCCACACACCGGCAACCACGACTCCCGGTCGGAGGGTCTGAGGGGCTTTCGACGATATCCGCCGACCCGCCGACCGCCCGCAGGACACCCCGGCCGACCGGCCCGCCGACGGACCGTCATCCGCTCGGCCCAGAACGGGCAGTGGGCGCGGCGGTCGGTGGTGCGGGGATCGGGCGACCCGCCGATCGGCGGGTCCGGAGCCCCGCCCTCCTCCCCTAGCATCGGCCGGGTGACCAGGTGGCGGCCCTTCCTCGACGACGACACCCTCCGGCCCGGACCGGAGCTGGTCGCCGCGCTCAGCGCCGACCTGCGCTCACCCGACCCGGCGGTCCGCGACGAACAGGCCTACGTCCTGCTGCACCGCTGGATACCGCGGCTGCCCGCCGCAGAACGCCACCGCCTCGGCGACGAGATGGCGGACCGCTTCACCGACCCGGAGATCCAGGCCCGCACCTTCGCCCCGCTCGTCCTCGCCCGGCTCGTCCGCCTGGGCGACCACGACCCGGCCTGGCAGCGCGCCTTCGACACCTGGTACCGCACCGAACCCGACCTGCGCGGCCACGACCCCGAACTCGGCTGGCTGCACGCGGTCGCGCACGGCGCCGACCTGCTCGGCGCCCTCGGCCGCAGCCCGCACACCGAGCCCGCCGACCTGCTGGACCTGGCCTGCGCCCGGCTGCTCGCCCCCACCGAGCACCTCTTCGACGCCATGGAGGACGACCGGCTGGGCCTCGCGATCGCCCTCACCCTGACCCGCCCGGAACTGACCCGGTGCCAGTCCGTCGACTGGCTGGCCCCCGTCGCCGCCGACTTCGCCGCCGGCCGGCCCGGACCCGTCCCGGCGCACGCCTCCAACACCATGCGGACGCTGCGGGTGCTCCACCTGCTCGCCGTCCGCGGTGTCCGGCCCGCCCCGGACGCCGCCGCCGTCCCGCTCACCCACGCCGGGGCCGTCGCCGAGGCGGTCGCCGCGACCCTCGCGCTGCCGTCCCCGTACGCGGGCTGACCGGCCGCCGCCCGGCCTCCGACCGGCCGCCTCAGTCGTTGGGCCTCAGTCGTTGGGCCTCAGTCGGTCGGCAGCGGGCGGTCGTGGAGGAGCTTCTGGAACAGCACGTGGTCGCGCCAGGCGCCGTCGAGGAAGAGCAGGCCGCGGGCCGTGCCGATCCGTTCGAAGCCGCACTTCTCCAGCACCCGCTGCGAGGCGAGGTTGGCGGCGGCCGCGCCGGCCTCCAGGCGGTGCAGGCCGAGCTCGGTGTCCGCGG
>NZ_JBEYFP010001268.1:0-1337 GCF_040634455.1 Kitasatospora sp. NPDC007106 | reverse complement strand
GCGGCCCGGGGTCGCAGACCGGGCAGGGGCTGAGGCCGCGTTCCCGCACGGCGCGGGCGTCCAACGGTTCGGCGCCGGTCTTGCCGGCGACCAGCGGGCAGTCCCGGCGGTGGTAGAGGGTGCCGTCGGGGAGGCCGACCGGCGGGCCGCTCTCGCCCTCGTCGGCTGCGGCGGGGGCCTCGGTGACCAGCAGCGCGTAGAGCTGGTCGAGCCGCCGGTCCGCGGGCTCGCCGGGGCCGGGGCCGGGGCCGCGGCGGACGGCGATGAGGACGGCGCCCGCGACGATCAGGGCGGCGCCGGGGGCGGTGGCCGAGGCGATGTACGGCAGCTGACGGGCCGCGAGCTCCTCCCCGGAGACGCCGTACCAGCCGAGCACGCAGAGCACCGCGCCGGCGGCGAGCGTGAACCAGCCGGGCCATTCGCGCAGGGCCCGCAGCAGCCCGGCGGTGCTGGGCCGGGGAATCCGGTTCATCCAGATTTCTCCGTACTGTCCAGATTTCTCGGTATTCTACTGTTCTGTCAGCTCCTCTTGCGGTTCGTCCGCCGATCGGCCTTCATAGTGTCACTTGCGGCATCCGGTGCCGCAGCACGGACCGAGACACCGACCCAGAGCAGCCACGACACGAGCGACCGGGGCCACCGGCGGGAGGGCGGCCCTGCGGTCGGGAAGAACGCGGTGAGCAACCCATGCGCAACAACCCTGGCGAGTCGATCCACGAGGCCGGCCCCGGCCCCGCCGCCCACCCGGACGGCCGTACCCCCTCATCCCGTCCGGTCGGCGCGGCCGCCCGGCTCGCGGCGGCCGTCCTGGCCGTCCTGGCCCTGCTGTTCGCGGCGGCCTGCAGCAGCAGCAGTTCCTCCGGGTCCTCCTCACCCTCGCCCTCGGCACCGGCCACGACCTCGGCGGCTGCGTCGCCCACGGGCGGCGGCTCGGCACCGGCCGACGCGGAGGCCGCCAAGGCGCAGATCAAGACCAACTGGGAGAAGTTCTTCGACCCGGCCACGCCGATCGCCGACCGGGCCGCGCTGCTGCAGAACGGCGAGGCGCTCCAGCCCGCCCTGCAGGGCTTCGCCAACGACCCGCGGGTCGGCCAGGTCAAGGCCACGGTGACCGACGTCCAGTTCACCTCGGACTCGGCCGCGACCGTGACGTACACGCTGACGCTGCAGGGCCAGACGGTCGAACCGGCCGCGAGCGGACAGGCCGTGCTGGACAACGGCACCTGGAAGGTGTCCACCAGCACCCTGTGCGGGCTGGTCGCCCAGGCCGGCGGCAGCGCGATCCCGGGATGCAGCTGACCGGGCTCCGACGGGCGGCCCGGCACGCCGCGGCCGCC
>NZ_JBEYFP010001267.1:0-1339 GCF_040634455.1 Kitasatospora sp. NPDC007106 | reverse complement strand
GACCGGGTGGGGGATCCGGTCGGTGTCGAACTTCCCGCTCGCGATCTCCCCGGCCAGTTCCGCGAGCCGGAGCCGGTGCGCCCGGGCGTAGGTGCGGAAGGCGGCGAACGCGTCGTCCAGGGAGAGTTGCCAGCGTTCGGCGAGGACGCCTTTGGCCTGTTCGACGGCGATCCGGCTGGTCAGCGCGGACTGGAGCTGGCCGCGTTCGAGTTCGCTGTCGTCGAGGGTGCGCTGCCGGAGGATGGCGACGGTGGCGACGTCCGCGAGGGGCCTGGGCGAGCATGATGTCGTCGGCACTCAGCCTGCCGGGTGTGCTCTGGAACAGGCCGAGGGTGCCGATCACCCGGCCGCGCAGCCGCATCGGGATCGCGTTGGCGGTTACGAAGCCGATCTGCAGGGCCTGGGATGCGAAGGCCCGCCATTCCGAGGCGACCGTCAGATCGGTGAGATCGATACCGACGCGCGGGGCGCCGGTGCGGTAGCAGTCCACGCACGGGCCCTGGTCGTGCTGGAGGGCGAAAAGTTCCAGCATGTGTGTGCGCTCGTCGGAGGCGGCGATGGTCATGAGCCGGTCCTGCTGGTCGGTGAGCAGGATTCCCGCCGCCTCGACGTCGAGGAGTTCCACGCAGCGCTCACACAGTTGCTGCAGGAATTCGATGACACCGAAATCATCGGTCAGCGAGTTGGCGACCTCCACGAACACCTCGGTCAGTCGTTGCACACGCGTCATGGAGCCGGTCCTTCTCTGCGCCCGAAGCTATTCCTTTCCTCATTCTCGCCCAGCCGGAGGCGGCGGTCGACGATGTCGCGGGAGATGTCGCCGACCGGCCGCCCGGACGCGTAGGCGCGCGCGCAGAGCCTGGCCAGGGCCTCGGACAGCGGGACGCCCAGCTGCACGCTGAGCATGCCGGTCGCCTGGTGGACGACGGCCCGCAGGAGCGCCGGCGGGTCCTCCTCCGACGTGCCGGCGTCGTGGTCCGGGACGGCCAGGCAGAGCGAGGTGATCGCTGCGGCGAGGGCGAAGGCGTCGTCGGTCTGGGCTCCGGTGAGCGGTCCGCGGGTGCGGCGCACTGCGGTGAGGGTGCCGAGGTGGACGGCGCCGACGCCGAGGGGGAAGCAGAAGACCGCCAGGACAGGCAGCGGCGCCGACTCGGCGGCCAGCATCGGCCAGCGCTCGGCGCGGTGCGCGGCCAGGTCGGGAACCAGGACGGGCCGGCCGCGGGCGGCGGCCTCACCGCTCGGGCCCGACCCGAGCACGTATTCGATGTCCTCGAAACGGCGCGCGAGGGCGCCGGAGTACCACAGGGGCTCGCGTCTGCCGGTATCGGTGGTGAGGAGC
>NZ_JBEYFP010001266.1:0-1339 GCF_040634455.1 Kitasatospora sp. NPDC007106 | reverse complement strand
GTGCCCTGACTCCTTGAGGTTCCCGCCATAGAGCAGGTCGAAGACCCGCAGGTCGAGGAAGAACGGGTCGTCGGCCTGGCCGGCGAGGGTCTGGCCGCCGCCGGGCAGGTCGCGGATGGCCTGCTGGCGCAGCGACGCGTAGTTCGGCATCGAGGCCTGGCCCGTGTTGGACGGGGCCGCGATCGCATCCTTGAGCAGCGTCTTGCTGGACCCGTCGGCGTGGGTCTCGGTGAGGGTGTAGGTCTGGCGGAAGTTCAGCGTCGGATCGTCGAGGTTGTTCACGACGCCGGTGTTGTAGAGGAACTGGTTGGCGTCGTCACGGTAGTGGTTGCTGAAAGTCCAGGTGTATGTGGTGTCGGCCCTGCCGTCGCCGTCGGCGTCGATCTTGATGTTGTAGCGCGCATCGTCCGCGAACGCGTAGAAGTTCGGGCCGCCGTTGGGTTCCTCGAACGGGATCCAGTTCGCGATGAGCGTGACGGTGTCCGGCTTGTCCGGGCTGGTGAAAGCGTATACGTCCGTGTTGTCCACCCGCGGGTCACCCGCGATCAGCGGGGCCTCACGGTGACTCGACGCCGAGCTGACACCCGGAGCGAGACCGGCCAAGGCACCCGCAGCGGCCAGGGCCAGGACACCCAGGCCCGCCATCGGCTTTTCGGCACGACGGGCGAACGCCGGATGCCGGGAGGAACGCGAAGGCTGCATGATCACTTCTCTCTGAAGTCGGCCCGGCTCGGCGCCCCGCTGGCTTCCGACGACCTGTGGACGGGCAGCAACGAGTGATCGCCTCCTGGCGCGGAGTGGTTTGAGGACTGCCTCGCACGTGGGCGGCGCTCCGCTCGCCGGGCCGGTCGAAGACCGCTTCGGAAGCACGCTGAAGCACCGCCCACAGGAGTCGTAGGCCTGACATAAAGTCACCATGGACAGATCCGGCCTGCTTCCCGGGTGGGCCATCCGGGACAGCGCCCGACGCGCCCGCCCCGGCTGATCCTCGTCGACGACGCCTTCGCCGAGGTCGACGAGCCGACCCACGGCAGGCTCGGCCGTATCCTCGTCGATCTCGACCTCGACTTCGTCCTGACCAGCGAGCGCCTGATGGGTACCTGGCCCGACGTGCCCGCACTCCAGATCTACGAGCGCCTGCGTGACCCGCACGTACGCGGTGTCGCCACGCTGCACTACACCTGGAACGGACGCAACCGCCGTCTGGTGACCGTGTGACGCTTCCGCCGCAGACCCGCGAGTTCCTGGCCCGGCCGGACCGTGCTGGGCGTTTTCAGCACTGAGCGCATCTGTGCCGTCGTGTGGTTGCGCCGGCTGGCCGAGCTGGATGTCGGCACGG
>NZ_JBEYFP010001265.1:0-1340 GCF_040634455.1 Kitasatospora sp. NPDC007106 | reverse complement strand
CAGGGAGTGTCGCCGGCCGAGGGAGGGCAGGCGGCCGCGCCCGGTGAACTCGTGGGTGACCATGTGGACGTCGATGTCCTCGGAGAGGTCGACGGTGGTCTGCCCGTTGCCGGGGCCGGTGAGGAACCGGTTGAGGCGGCCGCGGCGGCTGGTACCGAGGACCAGCTGGGTGGCGTCGTGGGCACGGGCGAAGGCGAGCAGCGAGCTGGGGATGTCGTCGCCGACGACCACGTGGTAGCTGCCGCCGAGCGTCTCGACCAGCTGCCGCTGTTCGGCGAGCGCGCCCGGTGAGGCGCCGGAAAGGCCATCACTCCGGGTGACGTGGACAGCAAGGAGCTCGCCGCCGGCCGTACGGTCCGCGATCCTCGCCGCCCGGCGGATGATGGTCTCCCCCTCGGGGCCACCGGTCAGTGCCACGACGACGCGTTCGCGGGTCTCCCAGACGCGGTCGATGTTGTGGGTGGCGCGGTAGTCGCGCAGGCCCTCGTCGACCCGGCCGGCGACCCACAACAGGGCGAGTTCGCGAAGGGCCGTCAGGTTGCCGACCCGGAAGTAGTTGGAGAGCGCGGCGTCCACCTTCTCCGCCTTGTAGACGTTTCCGTGCGCCATGCGGCGGCGCAGGGCCTGGGGTGCCATGTCGACCAGTTCGATCTGGTCGGCTCGGCGGACGACCTCGTCGGGGACGGTCTCGCGCTGCGGGATTCCGGTGATCTTCTGGACGACGTCGTTCAGCGATTCCAGGTGCTGGACGTTGACGGTGGTGATCACGTCGATTCCGGCGGCGAGCAGTTCCTCGACGTCCTGCCACCGCTTGGCGTTGCGGCCGCCCGGGATGTTGGTGTGCGCGAGTTCGTCGACCAGGGCGAGCTGCGGCCGGCGGGCCAGGATCGTGTCCAGGTCCATCTCCTGGAAGTCCGTGCCCCGGTAGCTGCGCGTCAGTCTGGGGACCAGGTCCAGGCCCTGGAGCATGTTCTCGGTGTGCCGTCGGCCGTGGCACTCGATGAAGCCGACCACCACGTCCGCGCCGCGGTCGCGCCGTCTGCGGGCCTCGTCCAGCATCCGGTAGGTCTTGCCGACACCGGGAGCCGATCCGAGGTATACCCTCAGCTGCCCGCGGCGGACGGCGGTGCCGGGGGTGAGGTCACGGGACATGGGCGCTGCTCTTTCTCGACGAAGGGCGGCCGGAAACGTTGTGGATCTCGTCGCCATCCCGGGCGGGCACCTTGCTCCGCTCAACAGACACGACGCATGGGCAACCGACCCGGGCGCGGGGACCGGCCCAGATCGGCCGCCCCTTCCTCGGCCACACCGACGGCGCGCTCGCCGGCCGCACCACCAGC
>NZ_JBEYFP010001264.1:0-1341 GCF_040634455.1 Kitasatospora sp. NPDC007106 | reverse complement strand
GCCGGGCAGCTCGCGCAGCGCGGCGCGGGCGGCGGCGTCCAGCGGCCCGCCGGCGGTGAACTCGGTGCCGTCGGCGAGCAGCACGTCGAGCGCGTGCACGTTGTCCGAGGTGCGGCCCCAGGCCACCGAGTGCGAGCCGCAGGCGTTGTTGCCGATCATCCCGCCGAGGGTGCAGCGGCTGTGCGTGGACGGGTCCGGCCCGAAGCACAGCCCGTACGGGCGGGCCGCCCGCTGCAGGTCGTCCAGGACGGTGCCGGGCTCGACCCGGGCGGTGCGCGCGTCCGGGTCCACCGAGAGGACCCGCCCCAGCCGGCGGCGGAAGTCCAGCACGACCGCCCCGGGGCCGATCGCCTGACCGCCGATGCTGGTCCCGGAGCCGCGCGGCACCACCGGCACGCCGAACTCGCGGCAGAGCGCGACCGCGGCCCGGACGTCGTCGAGGTCGGCGGGCTTGACCACGCCGCGCGGGACGTGCCGGTAGTTGGAGGCGTCGTGGCCGTAGACGGCGCGTTCGGCGGTGCCGAAGCGCACCTCGCCCCGCAGGGCGGCGGTCAGGGCGCGTTCCAGTCCGGTGGCCATGGGCCGATCATCGCAAACCGGCGGGCCCGCGGTGCCGACCCCGGCCGCGGGGTGACGGGGTGTCATCCGGCAGACTCGGCCCATGAGCGACGATCATGCGAACCCGTACCTCGCCCGCCTGCCGATCGGCGAGTCCGTGCCCTTCCCCGCGGACGGCATGCCCGGTTGGGACATCTTCCCGTTCGAGGGCGACATCAAGGTCAAGCCGCTGAAGGCGCCCGAACTGCCCGAGCCGCCCCGGGACGGCGAGGACGGGCCCGCGGACTGCAGCCAGTGCGCCCGGCCCGACGCGGACTTCCTGTGGACGGACGAGCACTGGCGGCTCTCCGGCCCCGGCGAGCCCGCGGCCGTCCCGGCGATCGTGCTGCTCCAGCCCCGGGCCCACCACGACCTCGCCGACCTGCCGCCGGAGCGGGCCGCGGAGCTCGGCCCGATGCTGCAGCGGGTCGAGCGGGCCGTGATGTCGCTCGGCGGGATCGCCCGGGTCCACCAGAACAAGTGGGGCGACGGCGCCGCCCACCTGCACGTCTGGTTCATCGGCCGGCCCGCCGGGATGATGCAGCTGCGCGGCAGCCTGCTCCCGGTCTGGGACGACCTGCTGCCGAAGGTGCCCGCCGAGGAGTGGCGGGAGACCGGCCGCCGGATCGCCGCGGCGATGGCCGCCGACGGCGGCACCGCACACGTCTGAGGCGGGTGCACCGCAAGGGGCACAGGGTCCACCACAAGGGGCGTGTGGGGGCACCTCCCAGCCTTCGGCCGAAA
>NZ_JBEYFP010001263.1:0-1342 GCF_040634455.1 Kitasatospora sp. NPDC007106 | reverse complement strand
TCCAGCTCTGCGCGCAGAACAACATGACGGTCGCCATGCCGACCTCGCCGTCGAACTACTGAACAGCCCGCTGCCCGCCGGGGACCGGCACCGCAGCGGGCCGGTCGCCGCTGCCCCTCCCGCCCCTGTGGCGGTGCAGCGGCCGGGCCGGTGCACCGCCCTTCCCGTCCTGACCCCGGGTACCCCCTCGGATCCGCCGGGCGGCCGTCCTGTGTGCGGCCGCCGTCCGGCGTCCGGGCGTGCCCGGGGGACGCGGGCGGGCGGTGCCCGGCCGGTGCCAGGTCGGCGCCCCCTGCGGGCGGCGCCGCGGATGCCTCCTGCCGTCAGGAACCACCATGGGACGTCCCGTCCGTACCCTCCGCCTCCCCCGCTACCGCCGGGCCGAGGCCCAGGCTGCCCAGCAGCCGCCCCGTCCACTCCGGCGACGGGCCCTCGGCGGCCCGCGTCAGGGCCTGGAGCCGCCGGGCGGCGGCCAGCCACTCGGCACAGTCGGCGCAGTGCGCCCCGCGGCCGTCCGCGGGCGCTTCGCCGTCGAGCTGCGCGGAGATCGCCGCGCGGTGGTCGGCACAGGTCATCCGCCCATGCTCCACCACGGCACGGCCCCGGCGGTAGCGCCGTCCGCACCGGGAGACCGCGGCCGGCGGGCGGTGCGCCGTGGATGACGCCCTGCTGACCGAACTGGCGCTGGCCGCCCGGCACGGGCGGGCCGAGGACGTGGAGGCGTTCGTCCGGGCGACCCAGCGCGACGTGTGGCGGTTCGTCGCCCATCTCACCAACCCGGACGCGGCCGACGACCTGGCCCAGGAGACCTTCCTGCGGGCGCTGCGCAGCCTGCCCGGGTTCGCCGGCCGTTCCTCGGCCCGCACCTGGCTGCTGTCGATCGCCCGGCGGACGGTGATCGACCGCTACCGCAGTGCCGCGGTCCGCCCGCAGCACGCCGACCTGCCGGACTGGGAGGAGGCGGTGGACCGCCACCGGCCTTCCGCCACGGGCGGGTTCGAGGACGGGATAGCGCTCGGCGACCTGCTCGCCCGGGTGCCGGCGCAGCGCCGCGAGGCGTTCGTGCTGACCCAGGTCGTCGGGATGAGCTACGCCGAGGCGGCCGAGGTCGCGGCCTGCCCGATCGGCACGGTGCGCTCCCGGGTCGCCCGGGCCCGGGAGCAACTGGTGGCGCTGCTGCGGGAGGCGGAGGCCGCGGACCGCTCCGCGGCGGCGGTCGGGGCGGTGCCGGTGCCGGGCTGATCCGGGCCGGGCGCGGACCGCCGGGATTCCCTCAGGTGTTCGGGAACCTCCCGCGGTCCGCGTCCGACTGGTGGGTCGGGCGCCGCCGGCCCGGCGGGGC
>NZ_JBEYFP010001262.1:0-1343 GCF_040634455.1 Kitasatospora sp. NPDC007106 | reverse complement strand
CTCCCGGGGCTGCGGCAGCGGCGGATGCGGCTGCCGGGGCACCGCGGAGGCGGTGGACGTCGCCCCTCCGGTCCGCCGGTAGCGACGCTCCGGCGGGACTCCCCGACGAAACTCCCCGGAGCGGGCGAGCGTCTCCGGGGAGACCTCCCGGCTGCCGCCGTCCTTGCCGGCGCCCGCCGGGGGCCTGCTGATCGCGCCGACGGTGAGGGTGCCGGTGGCGCCGTCGAGGAACTGCAGGACGGCCGCCGCCTTCGCCGGCCTGGCCCTGACCACCGCGCTGTGCGCGGCGGAGGCCGCGCACGGCCTGGAGGCCCTGCTCGAACCGGCCGACCACGCGGCCGCACACGGCTGAGGCCCGCCGCACCTCGACGGCGGCCCGGCACGGTGGCGTTCGGCCGACCGGTGACGGTCAGCCGGCCGCCGGCGGCGGCGCGTCCAGGATGCCCAGCAGGATCCGGACCAGTTCGGCGACGACCTCGTCGAGGGTGGCCTCCACCCAGCCCTCGGCCCAGTCGTGCAGCAGGCCGTTCACCCCGCCGATGAACGCGGCGGCGGCGACCCGGTAGTCACGCGGCACCGCCTCGCCGCGGGCCACGGCCGCCGTGGCCTCCGCGCACAGCAGGTCCACCCAGCGGGAGCGGCGGGCCAGCCGCTGCTGCTCCAGGCGCGGACTGACGCCGATGATCTCCACGAAGGTGATCCGCAGCCGGCGCCGGTCGCCGGTGACGTGCGCCGCGTAGGCGCCGAAGACGGCTGCGGCGCGTTCGGCGACCGGCAGCCCCCCGGCTTCGGCGAGGGCCGCCAGCGCGGCCTGTTCGGCCCAGTCGTTGACCTGGAGGTGCAGCTCGGCCAGCACGTCCTCCAGGGTGCGGAACTCCTCGTAGAACTGGCGGCTCGACAACCCGGCCGCCTCGCACAGCGCGGCGACCGTGGTGGAGCGGTAGCCCGGCGCGTCGCCGAAGAGCTGCAGCGCCGCGGCCAGGAACCGCCGCCGGCGCTCGGCCTGCCGGTCCTCCGCGGACCGGCCCGCGTACCGCCCGGTCGGCTGCCTCAGCCTGCCTGCCACCGCACCCCCCGTTGTCGACGGTCCCTCATTTTCCCGCGCCCGCCGTCTTGTCGGGACACCCACCCGTCGTTACTTTCAAGTAGCAAATCTGAATGTGCTCGTTTTCAGATCCTCCCTGGACCACCACCCGGAAGGAACGACGATGCCCCGACCCGCCCACCGCTCCCCCGCCCACCGCTCCCCCGCCCGCCCTCGACACCCTGCTGCCGCACGGACTCGGACAGCTCACCCGGCCGTTCAGCACCGCACCCGTCGACCCGGCCACCGGCGCGCTCTC
>NZ_JBEYFP010001261.1:0-1343 GCF_040634455.1 Kitasatospora sp. NPDC007106 | reverse complement strand
GGCTCCCGCCCGCGGCGCCCGGCCAGCAGGACGCCGCCGCCGACCGCCACGTTGCAGAGCCGCTGCACGCACAGCACGAGCAGCAGCCCGCCGCCGTCGGAGGCCCGGGCGACCAGGGCCATCACCGTGCCCATGCCGAGGGCCGCCGACAGCGTCAGCACCAGCACCCGCAGGCCGACCGTGCCGCCGCCGCGCCGCGGACCGCCGGCCAGCGCGACGCCGAGCACGGCGACCGCGATGCCGGCGGCCTGCGCCGGGCCCGGGCGCTCCCCGAGCAGCAGCCCGAGCCCGACCGGCACCGCGACGCCGACGGTCGCCAGCGGCGAGACCACCCCCATGGGCCCGAGCGCGAGGGCGCGGTAGAAGGCGAGGAGCGCGAACGGCCCGATCACCCCCGCCGCCACCGCGTACCAGAGGCCGGCGGAGGCCGCGCCCGCGCCGCCGGCGGCGAGGACGGCCAGGACGAGCAGCACGGCCGCGGCGGCCTGCGAGGCGACCACCACGGTCAGCGCGGACAGCCGGCGGGTGAGCGAGCCGCCGCCGTAGTCGGCCATGCCCCACAGCAGGCTGGCGGCGAGGGCGAGGAGCTGGGATAGCACAGTGGACTCCGGAGTACGGTCGGGTGGACGCTCGGTGCCCCCGCAGCTTAGGTCAACAGAGTGAACCTGACGAATCAATTCATTGGACTGGTATGCCCGACCCCGATCTGATCACCCAGGCCCTGGCGCGCAACCTCAAGCGGCTGCGCGCCGACCGCGGCCACACCCTCGACGCACTCGCGGCCCGCTCCGGCGTGAGCCGCGGCATGATCGTGCAGATCGAGCAGGGGAGGACCAACCCGAGCGTGGGCACCGTCGTCCGGCTCGCCGACGCGCTCGGCGCCTCGATCGCCCGGCTGCTCGACTACGACGAGACCTCCACCGTGCGGATCGTCCCCGACGACGAGGCCGTCCAGCTCTGGTCGGGAGCCGAGGGCGGCACCGGGGTGCTGCTCAGCGGCATCGAGGCGCCCGGCCCGCTGGAGCTCTGGCAGTGGCTGATCCTGCCGGGGGAGGGGCACGGCTCCGACCCGCACCCCGCGGGCACCGTGGAGATCGCCCGGGTCGAGGAGGGCGAACTCACCCTCACCCTGGACGGCCGCGACCACCTGGTGCCGGCCGGCTCCACCGCCTCCTACGAGGCGGCCGCCGCGCACGGCTACCGCAACGACGGCGAGGTGCCCGTCCGGCTCACCCTCGTGGTCTCCGTGCCGCCGCCCCCGCGCTGAGTCCCCGGGTGCATGCCGAAGCGCCCCCCTCCCCGGCCGGGGAGGGGGGCGCGGTCGTGCGCGGGGCGGTCAGTCG
>NZ_JBEYFP010001260.1:0-1344 GCF_040634455.1 Kitasatospora sp. NPDC007106 | reverse complement strand
CACGTCCTGGCGGTACGTCACCCGGGGCTGCGACTGCGCACCGAGCAGGCCCACGACACCGCCGCCCCGGCGCTCCTCGCGGCGGGCGAGGACGCGGACCTCCTGGTGCTCGGGGCGAGGGGGAGCGGCGGCTTCCCGGACCTGCGGGTCGGCTCGACCGCGCTGCAGGTCGTCGCCCGGACGGGCTGCCCCACGGTGGTGCTGCCGGTGGAGGCCGCCGGGTCGCATCCCCGCGAGTTCGTGGTGGTCGGGGTGGACGCGCGGCGCCCCGCGGACGCCGCCCTCGGCTTCGCCTTCGCGGCCGCCCACCGGTACGGCCTGCCGCTGCGGGCCGTCCACGCCGGGGCCGCACGCCCGGCCGGCTCCGGAGGTGAGGCCCGGCTGCTGGCCGCGGCCCTGGAGCCGTGGAAGGCACTCAACCCCGACGTCGAGGTGCTGGAGGACGTCGACAGCGGGGGGCCGGCCGGGGTGCTGGTGGACGTGTCCGCCAAGGCGCGGTTGATGGTGCTGGGGCGCCGGCCCGTCGGCTCCGTGATCCCGCTCGGCCCGGTCGTCCATGCCGTTCTGCACCACGCCGCCTGCCCGGTGGCGGTCGTGCCCGGGTCGTGAGCGCGAGCGCGGACTCCCACCCGGGCGGACCGGCGGACCAACGGCCCTGCCGCCGGCCGCGGAGAAGGGACCTTCGGCCCGAAGACCCGGTCCCCATCGGCGCATCCCCGGCCCGTGCCGCGCGCAGGAAGCTTCTCGTCGAGAGCCGGGCACGACCCCGCCGGCCGCCGCTCTCCGGACGATCCCCGGACGATCCCACTGAAAGGTGGTCCCGCCATGACCCGCCGCCCGCACACCGTGCAGCCGCCCGCTCCGGGCGATGCCGAGCCGGCCGTCGACACGCTCGTGGCCGAAGCCCTGACGGCCCTTCGGGAGTACGCGGACTTCACCCAGGAGCAGATCGACCACATCGTCAAGAAGGCGTCCCTGGCCGCCCTGGCCGAGCACACCGGACTCGCGGTGCTGGCGGTGGAGGAGACCGGGCGCGGGCTGTTCGAGGACAAGGCGGTGAAGAACGTCTTCGCCTGCGAGAACGTCACCCATGTGATGGCCCGGACGAGGACGGTCGGGGTGGTGCGCCGCGACGACATCGACGGCATCGTGGAGATCGCCGAACCGGTCGGCGTCGTTGCGGGCGTGACCCCGGTGACCAACCCCACCTCGACCACGATCTTCAAGAGCCTGCTGGCCCTGAAGACCCGCAATCCGATCGTGTTCGCCTTCCACCCGGCCGCGCAGCGCTGCTCCGCCGAGGCGGCGCGGATCGTGCGCGACGCCGCGGTGGCGGCCGGGGCG
>NZ_JBEYFP010001259.1:0-1348 GCF_040634455.1 Kitasatospora sp. NPDC007106 | reverse complement strand
AGAGGCTGCTCGACACGGCCGCCGAACTGTTCTACGCGGAGGGCGCACACCGTCACCACCGACCTGCGGGTCGGCCGGCACAGCGGCACCCCGCTGGAGACCCGCGGCCTGGTCGCCGACTGGGACGCCCGGGCCCGCCGGATGACCGTCTGGGGCGCCACCAAGGTCCCGTACGTCAACCGGCGGATCACCGCGCAGATGCTCGGTCTGGCGGAGCACCAGATCCACATGCTGGAGACCGACGCCGGCGGCAGCTTCGGCATCCGCGGCGAGTTCTACCCCGAGGACCTGCTCGTCCCGCTGCTCGCGCTGCGGACCGGACGGCCCGTCAAGTGGACCGAGGACCGCACCGAACACCTCGTCGCGGCCAACCACGCCCGCGAGCAGGAGCACCGCATCGAGCTCGCCTTCGACGCGGAGCACCGCCTGCTCGGCCTGCGCGGCGAGGCCTGGATGGACACCGGCGCCTACGTCCGCACCCACGGCGCCGTGGTCGCCGTCCTCACCTCCGCCATGATGTCCGGCCCCTACCGGATCCCGGCCTGCCGCAGCCGCGTCCACATCGTCACCACCAACAAGACCCCGGTCGGCACCTACCGCGCGCCCGGCCGGTTCCAGCACAACTTCGTCCGCGAGCACGCCATGGACCTCGCCGCCGACCGCCTCGGCGTCGACCCGGTCGAGCTGCGCCGGATCAACCTGCTGCACGGCGGCGAACTCCCCCAGCAGCGCCCGCTGCACATCTTCGGCGCGCCGATGCTCCTCGACGGCAAGGACCACCTGGACCACTTCGACAAGTCCCGGGAACTCTTCGGCTACGAGGCGTGGCGCGAGGAGGCCCGGCAGGCCCGGACGCAGGGGCGGCTGGTCGGCGCCGGCTGCGCGGTGATCCTGGAGAAGGCCGGCCTCGGCCACGACAGCGCCGTCGTCGACATCGGGGCGACCGGCGCGATCCGCGTCGCCATGGGCGGCGCCAACGTCGGCCAGGGCGTGGAGACCGTCATGGCGCAGATCGTCGCCGAGGAGTTCGACGTCCCCACCGGGTCCGTCGCGGTGGTGCTCTCCGACACCGACATCCTCGCGGACGGCTCCGGTACCTTCGCCAGCCGGACCACGGTCGTCGGCGGCACGGCGGTGAAGCTGGCCGCCGAACAGGTCCTCGCCAAGGCGCGTCGGGTCGCGGCCGTGCTCCTCGGCGCCGAGCCCGAGCAGCTCGTCGTCCACGCCGGCTGCCTCGCCGTCGACGGCGAACCCGAACGCCGGATCGCCCTCGGCCAGGTCGCCGCGACTGCTCCACGCGCAACGACATCCGTAACGTCGCCATCGTCGCCCACGTCGACCACGGCAA
>NZ_JBEYFP010001258.1:0-1348 GCF_040634455.1 Kitasatospora sp. NPDC007106 | reverse complement strand
GGCCGGCGGCCGGAAGGGCCGGCCGGACCTGATGCGGCGGGCCGGCCGGGTCGTCGTGGCCGGACGCGTGGGTCGACGGGCCGGACCGAGGGGAGCGGCCGTGTCCGTCACCGTGCCGACGGGCCGGACCGAGGGGAGCCGCCGTGTCCGTCACCGTGCCGATGGGCTCGCGCGGGTCGGCAGCCGTCCGCCCGTCCGCGCAGGGACGCACGACCCGCCGCGGACCGACGGAAGTCAGCCGCGGAGACCGGGCGACGTGGCGTCCGCCGTGCAGCCCTGCCCTGATCCATTCGTCGTCCGTCGCCCGACCCCCTCCGGCCCCATCGTCCCGGCGCAGGCCCGGGGACGGGGAGATCGGCCCCTCGCCGGCGCGGAAGAACCATCGGCCGGTCCCGGACGTCGCATCCGCACGGACGTCGCGTCCGCCGGATCGGCCGGCGCCGGGGCTCATTCGGTGTCGGGAGCGGGCACGGTGGTGACCGGGCAGTGGGCGCGGTGCAGCAGGCCGTGGGGGACGGAGCCGAGCCGCATCCCGGTGAACCCGCCGCGGCCGCGCCGTCCGACGACGAGCGCCAGCGCCTTCTCGGAGGCCTCGGCCAGTTCTTCCACCGGATGGCCGCGTACGACCTGGCGGGTCACGGTGGTGTCCGGGAAGTTCTCCGCCTGCTCGGCCACCGCATCGTGAAGCAGCCGACGGCACTTCTGGAGCACGACGACTTCGTCCGTGGACTCCAGCAGCGACGGCTGCCACACCCAGAGCGTCCGCAGGTCCGCGCCGCGGGCCGCGGCGGCAGCGAAGGCGTACGCCAGAGCGGCGCGGGAGGCCGGGCTGCCGTCGACACCGGCGACGAGGTACGGCGGTTGTTCGGTGCTGTTCTCGGGCTCCAGCACCACGACCACCGGGCAGGCTGCCTGGGAACTGACCGGGACGGCCACCGAGTTCGTACTGAGGAACTCCTCCAGACGGCTCAGCCGCCGCGAGCCGAGGACGATCAGGCACGCGTCGTGCGACTCGTGGCACAGCACCTGGGCCGGGGGACCTTCGGCAAGCACGGTCACGAGGTCGAGGTCGGGGTGCCCGTCCGAGACGAGGGCGGCGGCCTCCTCGAGCACCCGACGCCCGGCCTTCCGGCGCCCCGAGCCAACGGCACGGTGCGGTCTGTGGTGGCTCGGTGCGGTGGCGTGCGCCAGCCGCAGCTGCACTCCGCGACGCTCGGCTTCGTCGGCCGCCCAGACCAGGGCCGGCTGAGCGCCGTCCCTGTGGTCCACGCCGACGACGACCGGGCGGGACTGCCGAGAGCCGGTCATTGCTCCTCCAACCCGAGTCGTTTCCCGCCCCATGGGAACC
>NZ_JBEYFP010001257.1:0-1349 GCF_040634455.1 Kitasatospora sp. NPDC007106 | reverse complement strand
CACCGCGAACGCCACCAGCTCGGCGCCGGAGCCGGGCTCGCGGGTGCGGAGGAAGTAGGCGGAGCCGGTGCTGTACTTCCACTCCTCCGGGTCTTTGTCCTCCATCACCTGCCGGGAGAGCCGCTGGAGCGGGCCCCACGCCCCGGCATCGGCGAAGGCGCCCATCGCGCCGTCCGTACCGAACCCGTACGCCTCGCCCTCCCCGAGTAGCCTGGTGTCGTCGCACGGTCTGAGGGCCATCTCCCAGGACACGGCCGGGGCTTCCCCGACGCGCAGCCGGACCGCCGTGGACGACTCACAGCCGTCGAGGAAGGCGGCCTGCGCCTCGTCGAGCACGTGCTCCCCAGGCGGGACGGCGATGCTGAAGTGCGGCCCGTCATGGTCCAGGGGGCAGTCGACGGCCAGCCGGCCGCTCGGCACGCGCAGGGTGCCGGTCCGCCTCGGCTCCACGGCGGTCATCTCGTCGCCGTAGGGACCGGACATGCGCGTACCGGGACGGAAGAGCGCATCGAAGTCGACGGACGAGAACATGCGGGATGACTCCCGACGCCACGGCACGGAAGCCTCGGGCGTCCCGGCGGTGTCCAAGTGCACCCGCACCCAGTCCGGCAGGTGCTCGCCGCCCGGAAGCGGCCGCCACTCCCCGAATCCTGGTCGGGCCGACCACAGCCGCTCTTCCGGCACCGTGAGCACGGCCTCCAGCGAGGAGCCTCGCATGCCTCCGGGCTGGTGCGAGATCCGCCCCGTACCGTCAGGGAAGACCTCCACCACGGTACGAGAGCAGTCCGGGGCGAATTCCGCCATCACCGGATACGGGTAGCGCCAGCTGATCGCGCGCCGGTTCAGCAGCCGCTCCTCGTCGACCAGCAGCCTCAGTTCCGCCTCGAGCGTCCGGCGGCCCTGTTCGTCGTACGCCCACACCTCGACGAAGCCCGCGCCCCACGACACCAGCCGCACCTCGGCCGGCACCTTGCTCCCCGGCACCCGGTGCATCACCGTGTACGGCAACCCCTCGGCGTCCCGCGCCCGCGCCTCCCCGGCGGACAGCGCCCGCCCGGGGGTACGGGACGCCGGATCCCAGCCCTCCGCGTACCCCACCTCGACGACCGTCCCCGATCCCCGCTCCATCTGCTACCGCCCAGGGGCTTTGCTCCGGCATCGTCACAGGTCTGACCGTTCTTCCTCTCCTGGTGGCACCTCAATTCCAACCAGGGTGGGGGAGACGCGTTCGTGATCGCTCTTGCAGAGGTGGCCGAGCAGGCCGAGGTCGTCATCGGCGTCGACACGCACAAGGACTGCCACGTGGCCGTGGCCATCAGCACGCTCGGCCTGGTCCTTGGGACCGGAAC
>NZ_JBEYFP010001256.1:0-1349 GCF_040634455.1 Kitasatospora sp. NPDC007106 | reverse complement strand
CACCTCCCCAGCCTTCGGCCGGGAGGTGCCCCCACGCGCCCCTGTCTTCGCTTCGCGCGCAGCCGCTCGTCAGTGCTTGCGGATGGTGGCGGCTTCGGCGAGGGCGAGGAGGGCGGGGCGGGCGGGGCCGTCGGCGAGGGGGGCGGCGTCCAGGGCGGCGAGGGACTGTTCGAGGAGTTCCTCGATGCGACGTTCGACGCGGTCGGCCGCGCCGCTGCGCTCCACCAGCCCGCGCAGGACGGGGATCTCCTCGGCCGCCAGGTCGGCCGCGCCGAGCCGTTCGTCGAGGTGCCGGGCGTCCGCGGGGGAGAGCCCCCGCATGGCGTGGGCGACGAGGAGGGTCCGCTTGCCCTCGCGGAGGTCGTCCCCGGCGGGCTTGCCGGTGACGGCGGGGTCGCCGAAGACACCGAGAAGGTCGTCGCGGAGCTGGAAGGCCTCGCCGAGCGGCAGCCCGAACGCGCCGTAGGCCTCGACGAGTCCGGGTCCGGCGCCGGCGAGCAGGGCGCCGACCTGGAGCGGCCGTTCGATGGTGTACTTCGCGGACTTGTAGTGCAGGACGGTCTGCGCCCGGTCGAGCGCCCCGGCGTCGGCGGAGTCCCCGGCGACCGGTTCGAGGACGTCGAGGTACTGGCCGACCATGACCTCGGTGCGCATGAGGTCGAAGACGGGCTTGGCGGCCCGTACCGCGTCGTCCGGCAGCCCGGAGCTCTGGAACAGCTCGTCGCACCAGATCAGCAGCAGGTCGCCGAGCAGGACGGCGGCGCTGGCGCCGTACTGCTCGCGGTCGCCGCGCCAGCCGTTCTCGCGGTGCAGGCCCTCGAAGCGGCGGTGGACGGAGGGCAGGCCGCGGCGGGTGTCGCTGCGGTCCATGAGGTCGTCGTGGACGAGGGCGCTGGCCTGCAGCAGTTCGAGGGCGGCGGCGGCGTCGGCGATGCCGGGGTGGTCGGCGGAGCCACCGGCGCCGCGCCAGCCCCAGTAGCAGAAGGCGGGCCGCAGTCGCTTGCCGCCGTCGAGCAGGAAGTCGCGCAGTGCCTCGGAGACCGGGCCGAGCTGGGGGGAGATGCCGGCGAGCAGGGTGCTCCGGCCGTCCATGAAGGCGGCGAGCGCGGCGTTCACACGGTCGCGCACGGCCTCCCGGTCGATCGGGTTGGCCGGCAGGCTGGTGGAGGAGGGCACGGTGGGACTCCGGATCATTGGGCTGACAATCAGCCTATCCGGCGGTCGTCCGGGGCCCGAATCGGTCGTCCGCGCCGGGGGGGGGGGGCGCGCGGGGGGGCCCGGGGCCCCGGGGGGCGGAGGGGAGAGGGGGGGGGTGGGGCAGGGGGGTGTGGGGTATGTGTTGTTATGGG
>NZ_JBEYFP010001255.1:0-1352 GCF_040634455.1 Kitasatospora sp. NPDC007106 | reverse complement strand
CAGCGGGGTCCGCAGCTGGGGCCGCCCACCGGGTGACGTGCCCGCCGTCGGCGGCTCCGGGCACGGTCATCTCCTCGGGCGGAGGCGGACTCCCATGGCCTGGATCCTGTTCCTGGTGCTCCTCGCGATCGTGCTCGGCCTCATCGGCGTGGCCGCGCACGGTCTGCTGTACCTCCTGTTCATCGGCATCGTCGTCCTCCTCGTCGCGGTGGCCCTCGGGGGCGCGCGCTTCCGCCGGAGCGGCCGGCGGCCCACCCGGTAGGAGGGACGGCCCACCCGGTAGGAAACCCGCTGGCGCGCGGCACGGAAATCGGCGAGGCTCGCCGGCATGGTCTCGGTGGTGCAGAACGTGGCGGTCGACTGTGCGGATGCCTACGGGCTGGCCCGGTTCTGGAGCAGGGTGACCGGCCGTCCGCTGCATCCCGACGACCGGCCGGGCGATCCGGAGGTCCAGGTCATGCTCGCCGAGGGCCCGGTCCTGTACTTCAACCAGGTGCCCGAGGCCAAGACGGTCAAGAACCGGCTCCACCTCTGCCTGCGCCCGGAGACCTCGCGCGACCAGGAGGTCGAACGGCTGCTGGGCCTCGGCGCCACCCTCGTCGCCGACCGCCGCGATCCCGACGGCTCCGGCTGGGCGGTCCTCGCCGATCCCGAGGGCAACGAGTTCTGCGTGCTCCGCAGCGAGTCCGACCGGGCCGCGACGGCGTCCTGAGGCCCCCGACGGGCAGTGGTTGCCGAGCGTCGGGGCGGGCAGACGCTACCCGTCGCGGGGCCGCCCCGCGGCGGAGCGCGGGACTCGACGGACCGGAGGCCACCGATGATCCAGCTCGCAGACGTCCGCGAGTGGCGCCAGCACGACGTCGTCGACCAGGACGCCAAGAAGATCGGTGTCCTGGAGTCGGTCTACGTCGACACGGCGACCGACGAACCGTCCTTCGCCACGGTCACCGTCGGTCTGCCGACCCGCCACCGGCTCGTCTTCGTACCGCTCGACGGCGCCACCGCCGGACCCGGCTACTTGAAGGTCGCCCATCCGAAGGCCCTGGTGAAGGACGCGCCGTCGATCGACACCGACGGCGTCCTGACCGCCGACCAGGAACCGGCCGTCTTCGCCCACTACCGGCTCGACTACCGGCCCGGGGCCGGCGGCGAACGCCGCCTCGCCCGCCGGTGAGGGACCGGCCGGTGCCCCTGCGGAAACAGAGGACGGCGCGCGGCGCAGGCCGGGTGGATCGCCCGGGTGAGCGATTCGACCGGAGGAACCGGAGGAGTCGGCCCGCGGACCGTCCTCGCGGGGCCGGCCCTGCGGCCGTTGCGGGAGGCCATGAGACGGCGGCGGCCGCGGCGCTGCG
>NZ_JBEYFP010001254.1:0-1357 GCF_040634455.1 Kitasatospora sp. NPDC007106 | reverse complement strand
GCTCGCCGGTGCCGCCGCCGCGCGGGGGCGGGGGGCGTCCGGCCGGTCCCGGTCCGGACGGCATCGACTGGGAGGCCGAGGCCGCGGCGCTCGACGGCCCCGCCGAGGCCGAGGCCGAGGTCGAGGAGTGGGAGGACGACCTCGACGAGTACGCCGAGGAGGACGACGCCGAGGGCGGCTCGTTCTTCGGCGCCGACGAGGACACCTCCCGTGACGCCGAGCGCAAGCGCAAGGAGAAGGGCAAGAAGGCCGGCCGCCGCAACCGCGGCGCCTGCCTGGTGGTGGCGCTGGTGCTGCTCGGCGGCATGGGCGGCGCCGGCTGGTGGGGCTACGGCTTCTACCAGGACCACTTCGGTCCGGCACCGGACTACACGGGTGCGGGCGCCGGTTCGGTGAACATCGAGATCCCGTCGGGTTCCAGCGGCACCGCCATCGGCTCGCTGCTCTTCAAGTCCGGCGTGGTGAAGAGCGTCGACGCCTTCGTCGCGGCCTTCAACAAGGACCCGAAGTCCGGCAGCATCCAGCCCGGCTTCTACACGATGGCCCACCAGATGTCCGGTGCTGCGGCGGTCAAGCTGCTGGTGGATTCCGCCGGCGGCAACGCGCTGATCCTCCCGGAGGGCCTGAAGGCCGTCGACGTCTACCCGAGGATCGACGACAAGCTGCAGCTGCCCAAGGGCACCACGGCGAACGTGGCCAAGGAGCAGCTGAACAACCTCGGTCTGCCGGACTACGCGAAGGGCAACATCGAGGGCTTCCTCTTCCCGGACAAGTACCCGATCGCCAAGGGCATGAAGCCCGAGGAACTGCTCAAGCAGATGGTCGGCAACGCGGTGAAGCGCTACCAGGAGCTCAACCTCGACCAGTCGGCCCAGAAGCTCGGTCTCAAGAGCGGCTACGAGGTCCTCGTGGACGCGAGCATCCTGCAGGTCGAGGGCAACAAGAGCGAGGACTTCGGCAAGATGGCGCGGGCGATCAGCAACCGCCTGACCACCAACGTCACCCAGCACAGGCTCGGCCTGGACACCACGCTGCAGTACCAGCTCGGCCGCAAGGAGCTGACCAACAAGGAGATCCACGACGGTTCGCTGAAGTACAACACCTACGTGAACCCGGGCCTGCCGCCCACGCCGATCTCCAACCCCGGCATGGAGGCCATCCGGGCCGTGCTCGACCCGACACCGGGCGACTGGGTCTTCTGGCTCGCGATCTCCCCGCAGGAGACCAAGTTCGCCGCCACCGGCGCGGAGCACGCCAAGAACACCGAGGACTGGTGCATCTCCCGGGGCAAGACGTTCAACAAGGCGACGGTCACCTGCAACTGAGCCGTGGGCGCGGCCGGTCGGTGGGGCCCGCC
>NZ_JBEYFP010001253.1:0-1358 GCF_040634455.1 Kitasatospora sp. NPDC007106 | reverse complement strand
CCGGCGCGGCCATGATCAGCCGGGCCGGCCGCTGCTCGCGCAGGCGGCAGAGCGCGGCCCGCGCGACGACGCCGGTGGCGAGGCCGTCGCCGACGAGGATGACGGTCCGGCCCCGGACCCGCGGGAACGGCCGGTCCTCGCGGTAGAGCGCCTCGCAGCGGTCCACCTCCGCCCGCCCGTCGGCGACCTCCCCGGCCAGCCGCTGCTTCGTCAGGCCCATCGTGCGCAGCGCGTGCTCCTGCCACTGCGGCGGCGTGCCGGGCAGCAGCGCGCCCACCGGGACCTCGGGGCTGTCCGGGGCGCGCACGAGCCGGGCGACGAGTACGTCGAACTGCGCCCCGAGGACGGTCGCCACGGCCGCGCCGACCGGCACTCCTCCGGGCGGGAGGGCGAGCACCAGCGGATCCGGCGGTACGCCGCCGAGCTGTCTGCACAGCGCCTCGGCGAGGTCGCGGCCCGCCTGCTCGCGGTCGTGGAAACGCATGCCGTCCACCTTCTGCCGTCCGTTCCGTCCCCCGGTCGGTCCTTCGCGGCGTCGTCTACCCGCTGTGACGGAAGCCATCGGGCCGTCCGGGGGACGTCCGCCGGACGGCACGTGTGCACCCGGCCGGACGGGGCACCCGCCGGTCACGGCCCGCACCGGGCGGGCCCCTACCGAGGAGGCGGCGATGGCAGGCCACGGCGGCGACGTCATCAAGGAACTCGAGACCGACCACCGCGAGGTCGAGGAGCTCTTCGCGCAGATCATGCAGGCCACCGGGGAACACCGGAAGTCGCTGCTCGACGAGGTGACGATCGAGCTCGTCCGGCACTCCGTGGCCGAGGAGGCCCACCTGTACCCCGCGGTCCGCGAGTACGTGGGCGGCGGCGACGCGATGGCCGACCGCGAGGTCGAGGACCACGCGAAGGTCGAGCGGCTGCTCAAGGAGATCGAGGGCAAGGACGCCGGCGACCCCCGGCTGGACACCCTGACGACCACCCTGGTCGACGAGGTCACCTCGCACATCCGAGACGAGGAGCAGAACCTCTTCCCGGCCCTGCGCGCGGCCTGCAGCCAGGCCGACCTGGAGGTGCTGGGCAACCAGGTGCGCCGCTCCAAGGCGACCGCACCGACCCGGCCGCACCCCGGCGCGCCCTCCTCGCCGGCCGCCCGCAAGGTGCTGGCCCCGGGCGTCGGCCTGATCGACCGGGTGCGGGACTACGTGTCCGACCGCGGCGCGGCGTGAGGAGGGGACCGTGAGCATCCGGCGCCGGGCGTACCCGGAGGCACACCCCGAGGAACACCCCGAGGCGGGCCGCGGCCGGGCCCGACGGGACGACCGCGGCACCGGGCCCGATCGCAAGACCACACGTCTGAA
>NZ_JBEYFP010001252.1:0-1359 GCF_040634455.1 Kitasatospora sp. NPDC007106 | reverse complement strand
GCGGCGCGCAGGACGAGACGCTGCGCACCCTGGGCACCACCCACATGATCGAGCACCTGGCGATGAGCACCCTGCCGCGGCTGCACCACGACCGACGATCGCCGCGTAGGGGCCGCCGATGTCCGGCGGGCCGGTGCGGCGGACGACGGAGAGCACGGTCGCGTCGTCCGCGTCGGTGAAGTGGCGGCCCAGTTCCGGGTACAACTCGTCGTCCTCGCGTGCCGCATGCGCCCGGAAGAGCAGGACGAAGCCCTCCGTGCAGCGGCGGAAGTCGGAGATCGCGTGGGACGCGTCGCGGGGGTCGCCGTTCTGCATCCGCTGCCAGGCGACGCGGATCGCCTCCCCGTAGGCGCGGACCTGGTCGTGCTGGTCGAACATCCAGCGGGCGCGGTCCGACGGCATGCCGCGTGCGACGGCCAGCGGCACGATCGCCTCCTCGGCCTTCATGTGCGCCCGGTCCACGAAGTCGGTGAGCGCGTACACGAGCATCCCCATCGCGGTGCGCACCCCCGGCGGGAGGTCCTGTGGCCGGTGCACCGGGTCGAGCGCCTGCACGATGCGGCTTCCGCACACGAGGAGGCGTTCTCCGAGCAGGTGCTCCTGTTCGAGGAACTCCTCGAAGGCACGGCCGCTGTTGCGGACCGACTCCCCCTGCCGGGTGATCACCGCGGGCTGGAACTCCTTGCCGGGCGGCGACGGCTTGAGCACGCCCCGCATGCCGGCCGCCTGGGCGGCGAGGACTTCGACGAGGTTCTCCCCGACGAACAGGCACCGCTCGATCGGCACCCCCATCTGATCGGCCGCGAAGCGGAAGATGGCGGGATCGGGCTTGTTCAGCTTGGCCTCGTGGTTGATCACGATGCCGTGCGGGTCCAGGACGTCGGCGAGGTGGACGACGCTGCCGTCGTTCTCGGTGACGACGGCCTCGGCGATCATCCGGTGTCCCTGCTCGGCGCTGACCTCCGCGGGCAGGTTGGTGATCACGCCGACACGCAGCCCCACCGGGTCCCGCACGGCGTGGAGCAGGATCTCGGTGCTGGGCCGGTACAGCGCGAGATGACCGGGCCGGTCGACGTCGCCGAGGGTGTCGCGCAGGTCGAAGAAGACCGCGTCGCAGTCGACGGTGGTGCCGGGCATGGGACACCCCTTCCGTGGACGTGTACGAGCCGCACGGACGCGACGTCACGGGGCTCGTCGCGGGGCTCGCCGGGCGGTCGTGGACCGCACCACCAGCAGACCGGTCCGCGGGCCGCACGGCATCGTGGAAAACCCTGATTCCGGTACGTGATCGTCCGGTGACGAGCACCTACCGGGTACGACGGAGCCGTCACGCCCTCGTCGCCCCGCCGGCCCGGGACG
>NZ_JBEYFP010001251.1:0-1362 GCF_040634455.1 Kitasatospora sp. NPDC007106 | reverse complement strand
TCGGGTCGGGGCCGGTCGGCCCTGCCGCCGGCCGTCGCGGCCGTTCGACCATGGGGGTGTCCGGAGCGTGTCGCAGGTACGGCGGGTCCCGGCCGTACCGAAACGCCCGGCCTTGCGCCGACCTTCCAGGAGGTGATCGCCGTGACCGGCGTAAAGGCGACTCCCGTACGGCTCGAAGCCAGATTGGACCTACCGGTCTCACGCTGGCTCTGGCTGATCAAGTGGCTTCTGGCGATACCCCACTGGATCGTCCTCTGCTTCCTCTGGGCGGCCTTCTTCCTGCTGACGGTGGTCGTGTTCTTCGCGGTCCTCTTCACGGGCGCCTATCCGCGGTGGATCTTCGACTTCAACCTCGGGGTGCTGCGCTGGACATGGCGGGTCTCGTACTACTCCTACGGCGGCCTCGGCACCGACCGCTACCCGCCGTTCAGCCTCGGGGAGGAGCCCGACTACCCCGCCACACTCGCCGTCGCCCGCCCGGAACGGCTGTCCCGAGGGCTGGTGCTGGTCAAGTGGTGGCTGCTGGCGATCCCGCACTACGCCGTCCTCGGCTTCTTCCTCGGCGGCGCGGGGGACAGGGGCGGCGGCGGTCTGATCGGTCTGCTCGCCCTCTTCGCCGGTGTGTCGCTGGCCTTCACCGCCCGTTATCCGGCGGGCATCTTCGACCTGATCGTCGGGCTGAACCGCTGGGTCTTCCGCGTCGTCGCGTACGCGGCGCTGATGACCGACGTGTACCCGCCCTTCCGCCTCGACCAGGGCGCCACCGACCTGGTCGGCGAACCGATGCCTGCACCGGGTCGGTGACCCGACCCGCGAACCGCGCACGACGGCGGGTCGCGGACGGCGCTCGGTGACCCGGGCGGCACTGCCGGCCGCGGCTGACAAGCAGGGCACGACGATCCGGCCCGGGATGCGGCTGCGTGCTTCGCGGTCACGGGGGGCGGACGCCAAGGATCGCCCTGTCCGGACGGCGCGCCGGGACGCGGGCATGGGCCCGAGCCTCCGGGGGCGGTCCGGTTCAGCCGCGGCGGGCCTCGCCGTTGCCGGGCTCGCGGGCGGCTCGTCCGCTCCAGACGGGTTCGAGCTCGGCCCACGAGCGCTGCCAGGCCGCGTCCGCCCGGCGGTTCAGACCGGTCAGGCGGAGACCGAGGACGCAGGCGGTGAGGAGGGACAGGCAGCCGAAGACGAACAGGCCGAGACTCACCGCGTCGGAGACGAGATCGGCGGTGCTGGGCGGCGCGGGGACGAGCTGCCCGGAGTCGCCCACCCAGACGGTCGTCGTGGCGCCCGTCGGGGTCGGCCGGCCCAGCTGGACGGTGCCGGTGTTGTGCTGTCCGGCGGGGTAGGTCCAGGCCGCGGCGG
>NZ_JBEYFP010001250.1:0-1365 GCF_040634455.1 Kitasatospora sp. NPDC007106 | reverse complement strand
CGATCTGCCGGACCGGGCCGGCCTCCCGGCCGATCAGCAGCGACCCGGCGGGCAGCGCCTCCCGGAGCAGCCGGTGCAGGACGGCCCGCGGGATGCCCACGATCGGCGCACCCACCGCCCGTTCCAGCGCGGCGCCGTCCATCCGCGCGAGCCACCGCCCCTCGGGGGTGCGGGTACCGCCGGCGTACTGGCCGCGTGCGGCCTGCCGGACCGGTCCGCCCACGCCGAGAGCGTCCAGCGCGCGCAGGCCGTTGGCGGCCAGGGAGATGGCGGCCCCCGCGTCGCCGAGCACGGGTGCGCGCTCGACGACCGTCACCTCCCAGCCGATGCGGTGCAGGCCGATCGCGGCGGCCAGTCCGCCGATGCCGCCGCCGACGACCACCGCCGTGCCGCCCATGCCGAACCCCCGATCTTCTACATCTGTAGAAGGCCGACCCTACCCGAACCGCTACAGGTGTAGAAAGGACCCATGGCTACGGATCGGCGCACCCTGCTCGCGGACGCGGCCCTCGACGTCCTCGCCGACGAGGGGATGCGCGGGCTGACCCACCGTGCGGTCGACCGGCGGGCGGACCTGCCGACCGGCACCACCTCGGCCTACTACCGCACCCGGGCCGCGCTGCTCACCGCACTCGTCACCCGCCTCGTCCACCTCGACCAGACGGAACTGCAGACGGCGGCCGAGCAGTTCCCGCCGATCCGCACCGCGGAGGAACTGGTCGCCGGCCTGGTGCTGCTCGCCCGGCAACGCCTCACCGGCCAAGGCCGCCGCCGCTCGCTCGCCCGCCACGCCTGCGCCGTCGAGAGCGTGCGCGACCCCGAGCTGCGGGAGATCCTCGTCCCCCGCGAGAACGCCGGCCGCGAAGCCGTCCGGCTGTTCCTCGCCGGCCACGGCGTCGAGGACGTCGAAGGCCGCACCCACACCCTGCTGACCTGCGTCGACGGCCTCGTCTTCGACCGGCTGGTGAGCGGCGGCGAGGTGCGGCCCGAGGAACTCGAAGGGCTGGTCGCCGCCGCCCTGCGGTAGACCGGCGAAGCCGGGCATCTCTCGTACCCGGGTGGCGCTCCGGTGTCTTCTCCGGTCGGCCGAGCGATCCGTTCCAGCCGTTCGTCACCGTTCTGTTCCAGGGCCCGCCGCCGCCCTGTTCCAGAGCCGGCCACCGGGGCCTCCCGGCCGACCGGTTCACAGCACCGGGTCGGCGTGAGTGGCGTCCACCATGGAACCACCCGGGCTTCCGACGGGAATGAGGTTCGGAATGTTCCGGAGGATGTCGGGACTGTGCTCGTTCGACGGATCGCGCTCGACCGTGACGGTCACCTGGTAGGCGATCCTGAAGATGCTGGCCTTCGCGGTCCCGATGCGGA
>NZ_JBEYFP010001249.1:0-1366 GCF_040634455.1 Kitasatospora sp. NPDC007106 | reverse complement strand
CCACGGATACCCCTCGGCCGGCCTGCCTGCTCCGAGCACCTCGGGGACGGGCGTGGGCAGGTGGGGCGCGAGCCGGGGCAGCCACGTCCGTTCGAGCGCCACGTCACCGGCGCCGCCCGCCACCAGCGGAAGCCGCACGACCATGTCCTCGCCCAGCCGGTACATGGCGTTGACCGTGCCACCGGACGGCACCCGCTCCACCGCCGCCCCGGCCCACCGGGGGAACTGCCCGGCGACCAGCCGCCGCACGAGGTCGCCGTCGACGGGGTGCATGCCGGGGTGCATCTGCCCTGTGCTCATGACACCCCATCCGATCGCCGGACGCCCCCGAGCGTCAACCCCCGTCGCGCCGGGCCCGCCGTTGTCGTTACTCGTTTGCCCACGGACTCCGAACCGCTCAGAATGCAGCCACTATGACGCTTCATCACGAGATACTCGAGACCGCTCTGGCCCGGATCACGGCCGGATACGTGTTCCCCGAGCAGACGGCCGGCATCGATGCCGTGATCCGTCGCCGGCTGGCCGAGCGCGCGTACGACGGTTTGGACGAGCGGGAGTTGTGCGAGCGGGTCACCGCGGACCTGCAGCGGGCGTGCCCGGACAAGCACCTGCGGCTGCTGTGGAGCGAGGAGCCGCAGTCGATGGAGGAGGAGCCGGAGGAGGTCAGCCGGGGCCGCTTCGAGGCGTTCAGCCGGGCCAACAACCACGGCGTCCGGCGGGTCGAGCAGCTCGACGGCAACATCGGCTACCTCGACCTGTCCATGATCGCGCCTGCCGAGCTGGGCGGTCCCCTCTTCGGTGCGGCGATGCACCTGCTCGCCGCCACCGACGCGCTGGTGGTCGACCTGCGCCGGTGCCTGGGCGGTTCGCCGGAGGGGGTGCAGCTGTGGTGCAGCTACTTCTTCCCCGGTGACGAGACGCACCTGAACGACATCTACGACCGGGCCACCGACTCGATCCGGCAGTACTGGACGGTCGGCCACCTCGCCGGCCCGCGTTACCTGGACCGCCCGGTCGCCGTGCTGACGTCGGCCGTCACCTTCTCCGGCGGCGAGGAGCTGGCGTACAACCTCAAGGTGCTGGAGCGCGCCACGCTGATCGGCGAGACCACCCGGGGCGGCGCCCACCCGACCTCGCGCATCCCGGTCTCCCCGCACGTCGCCGTCACGGTGCCGACCGCCCGCTCGATCAATCCGGTGACCGGCACCAACTGGGAGGGCGTCGGTGTCCTGCCGGACCTCGCCCTCCCGGCCGACCGGGCGCTGGAGGCGGCGCTGGAGCACCTGCGCGAGCAGCTCGGCTGAGCCTCGGAGCCTCGACCGGGCCTCGGCAACGCCGACGACGGGGAGGGGGCCGCACCGGCCCC
>NZ_JBEYFP010001248.1:0-1370 GCF_040634455.1 Kitasatospora sp. NPDC007106 | reverse complement strand
GGCCGCGCAGGCAGACGCCCGCGCAGCCGTGGGGCGGACCGTGGCGTCAGGACGTGGGCATGGCCAGGAGGAGGCCGCCTTCGAGGCGGTCCTGAATGTGTCGGCCGTGCGCGGCGCAGACGACGACGGTGCCGCCCTGCGTGTCCATCGCCAGGAAGGTCGCCGGTTCACCGCACGGGCTCCGGGTGCGGTCGTAGCCCCATCCCGCGCCGCACTCCTCGCACCACGAGCGACCGTTCTCGGTTCTCAGGGTCGGTCCGCAGCGCGGACATACTCCCCACCACGCCGTGCACGACCCGGGCCACTGGGCGGCCCGGACCCGGGCGAGCTTCTCCGCCGCCTCCCCGATCCGCCGTGCCGCCCGGGTGAGCGTCTCGCCCACATCGCCCGGCAGCGCTCCTCGCACGGCCCGCGGCAGGCCGGTCTGCTGCTTCAGTCGCTCCCGCACGGCGGCGACGTCCCGCGCCAATGCGTCGGCGCGGGCCTGAAGATCCCGCAACTCCGCAGGCGTCGGCTCACCATCGCCTGCGGCGGATTCGGCATCCGCAAACAAATCACTCACCCCCGACAACGCCGCCGTACACCAGCAGATCCCCGGCCCGATGCCCCACCTCCGGCGGTCACCGGCCGGGAACGCATCGTGATCAAACCATGACACCCGCGCCTCGACAAGAGACGAAGGTCACGCAGCCGAGCCAAACGATCACCGCCGGCAACGCGATCATGTCGTCCACGGCCGCGCACCCCGCCCCTGGCTCGCCGTCCGAGCCTACCGGCGCCCGCCTTGTGGACGCCGAACGATCGTCGGCGGCACCACCTGCCGAAACAGCTCACGAAAGAAACGGTGTCCAGGCTGCCCGACCCTGTTGTCCACATCGCCGTTCCGGTCCAGCACTGCACTGTCCATGCCGTCGGTCGGCGGATCGCCTCCGCAGCCTGCCGGGGCCGCGAGGCCCCCCGGCAGGCGTCTTCCGGCTACGGCACGGCTTCGCAGAGGGCGGTGTCCAGCAGGGTGTACATCTGGGCGATGGGCGCATTGGTCGCAAGGTGGGCGTTGGTCACCACAGAGGCGTGGCGGCCGTCCGTGGTGACCAGGGTCTCGCTGCAGTAGCCGTTCACGATGCCGTCGTGGCCCCAGGCCGTGCCGCCGCACGGCAGGGTGCGGGCAGCGGCTCCGAGACCGTAGGAGAGACCACCGCCGACGCCTCGCCGCCGCCGGCCCCCAGGGCCGGTGCCCGCCGCCCGCAGGTGCCGAGGCGACGCTGACGCCGACGGCGCACTCCCGGGCAACACCAGCTGGCGGCGCCTGCCTACCGTCGTCGCCACCGGCTCTACCCACACTAAGGGCACGAAAAACCACTCTTCGGAGT
>NZ_JBEYFP010001247.1:0-1372 GCF_040634455.1 Kitasatospora sp. NPDC007106 | reverse complement strand
CGGGAGGCCCGCGAGCGGGTCTTCGCCCTGCTGCCGGTGCTGGCCGAGCGCCGCCGCCAGCGGGCCGGCCTGATGTCCGGCGGCGAGCAGCAGATGCTGGCGATCGGACGGGCGCTGATGGCCGATCCGCGCGTCCTGCTGCTGGACGAGCCCTCGCTCGGCCTGGCCCCGCGGATGGTGCGGCAGATCGGCGCGATCGTGCAGGAGATCAACCGGCAGGGCACCTCCGTTCTGCTGGTCGAGCAGAACACCGCGATGGCCCTCGCCGTCGCGCACCGGGCGCTGGTGCTGGAGAACGGGCTCGTCCGGCTGGAGGGCACCGCCGCGGAGCTCGCCGCCGGCGACGAGGTCCGCCGGCTCTACCTCGGCGCCGCCGAGGAGGACGGCCCGGCCGCCGCCGCCCGTCCGCCCGTCCGCGAGCTGCGCAGGTGGACGGCATGACCGCCCCCGCCACCGCCCGGCTGGAGGTCCGCGGCGTCACCGTCCGGTTCGCCGGCCTCACCGCACTCGACGACGTCTCGTTCACCGTCGAACCGGGCACCGTGCACGCCCTGATCGGCCCGAACGGCGCCGGCAAGTCCACCTGCTTCAACGTGCTCTCCGGCGTGTACCGGGCCGCCTCCGGCAGCGTCGCCTACGGCGGGCGGGAGATCACCGGCATGCCGCCGCACGCCGTCACCGGGCTCGGCATCGCCCGGACCTTCCAGAACATCGTGCTCACCGCGGGCACCGTCGCCGACAACCTGATGCTCGGCCGGCACCGGCTCACCCGGGCCGGGTTCGCCGCCACCGCCCTGCGCCTGCCGGGGGCCGTCCGCGAGCAGCGGCGGCACCGCGCACGGGCCGCCGAGATCGCCGGGTTCCTCGGCCTGGAGGCCCACTTCGACCAGCCGGTCGGCGCGCTGCCCTACGGCGTGCGCAAGCGGGTCGAGCTGGCCCGGGCGCTCTGCGCCGAACCCGGACTGCTGCTGCTCGACGAGCCGGTGGCCGGGATGAACCCCGCCGAACGCCTGGAGACGGCCGACACGATCGCCGCGATCCGCGCCGCCCTCGGCATCTCCGTCCTGCTGGTCGAGCACGACATGGGGATGGTCATGCGGCTCGCCGACACCGTCACCGTCCTCGACTTCGGCCGCCGGATCGCCGACGGCACCCCGGAGGCCGTCCAGCAGGACCCGGCGGTGCTCCGCGCCTACCTCGGACAGGAGGAAGCAGCATGACCCGGCTCGCCGAAACCCTGCTCGACGGAATCGCCCTCGGCTCCGTCTACGCCCTGGTCGCGCTGGGCTTCACCGTCGTCTTCAAGGCCTCCGGGGTGATGAACTTCGCGCACGGCTCCGTCCTGCTGCTCGGCGGCTGGGTGGTCGCCGCC
>NZ_JBEYFP010001246.1:0-1375 GCF_040634455.1 Kitasatospora sp. NPDC007106 | reverse complement strand
GTGTTCCCGGAGGTGCCGAAGCCCGCCGCCGGCGGCGCCACCACCAGCAGCCGGCTGCCGGCCTTCTTGCCGAGCACCGCCTGGTCGAAGGCGGGGGCCGGGACGGCCGGGTGCTGAGGCTCTTTTCGGTTCACGTTCGGTCACGCCGTGGTGGTCGAGGCCGCGGAGGCGGTCGGAGCCGGGGGCTGAACGGTCGACGCCCTGTCAGTACGGCAGCGGGCGGCCGGACGGGGTCCGCAGGTCGAGCGGGGGCCGCGGGCGGCCGCGGCCGGGCTTGGGTGCGATCCGGATCCTGGCCATCACCCTCACCTCCTCGCTTCGGGCCTGCAGGACGTCTGCCCGGGACGGGCGTTCCCACGCCTCCGACTGCCCTGCGGGAAAAGCCCCGGACGGAGTGGCGCCCGGGCTGGTACCGAACGGGCGGCCGTGCGACTGCCCGAGGAGGTGAGACCCGTGAACGCGGTTTCCGTGCGGGTGCTCCCTCTCGTCGTCACGGTCGAGCGGACGGCGTAGCCGTCGCCGGGAGCGCCTCGACTCACCGAGCGGACTCCCGAAGGGCACCACCTCATGCATGTTCTGCAGTCCACCGCCGGGTCGTCCGCGGACGGGGTCGTCGAGCGCGACTTCACCGTGGACGGGATCCCCGGCGTCCTCCGGTCGCCCGCCTCCGGCGCCGACGGCGCGCCGCTGGTCCTGTCGGGCCACGGCGGCGGCAACCGCGAGAAGCATCCGGCGATGGCCGGCCGTGCCCGGCTCCTCGTGGCCGGCGGCGGCTTCCACGTCGCCTGCGTCGATGCGCCAGGCCACGGCGACCGGCCGCGCACCCCGCACGACGAGCGGGAGATCGCCGAGCTGTACCGGGCGCGGGCGGCCGGCGAGCCGGAGGGCCCGGTCGTCGTCCGCTACAACGCCCATGCGGCCGGACACAGGCGGTGCCCGAGTGGCGGGCCGTCCTGGACGCCCTCCAGCGGCTGCCGGAGATCGGCCCCGACGGGCCGGTCGGCTGGTTCGGCCTGAACACGGGCACCGCGATCGGCGTGCCCTTCGTCGCGGCCGAGCCGAGGATCACGGCCGCGGTGTTCGGCCGGCACTGGCCCGACGTGCTGGCCGAGCAGGCGAAGCTGATCACCGTGCCGGTCGAGTACGCGATGCAGCGGGACGACGAGCACATCCCGCGTGAGGCCGGCCTGGCGCTGTTCGACGCCTTCGCCTCGCAGGAGAAGACGCTGCACGCCAACGCGGGCCGACGCAAGGAGCTGCCGCGGTTCGAGGCCGACAGTGCCGTCCGGTTCTTCGTCCGGCACTTCGGCGGGCCGGCCGCCCGCACGCGCTGACGGGTTCGACGAGCCCGACGGGTGGCGGTGCCGGTGTCCGG
>NZ_JBEYFP010001245.1:0-1376 GCF_040634455.1 Kitasatospora sp. NPDC007106 | reverse complement strand
ACGGCCTGGAGCGGGTAGTCGGGGTCGCCGGGCCGGTAGAGGCGGGCGGCCGGGCTGAGGCGGCGGCGCAGCTCCCGCCAGGCGGCGGGCCCGGGGTCCTGGCCGGGGGTGTGCGGGGCGGCGGCCGCGGGGGTGAGGGAACCCGGGGCGAACGCGAGACCGGCGACGGCGACGGCGCCGGTGCGCAGGACGGATCGTCGATCGAGCGGCATGGGGCTCCCCGTTCTGCGCGGCGTCCGGCGGGCCCTTCCCGCGGCGCACAGTCAGAGGGTGGGGCCGCGCGGTGACGGGGCGGCGGTGACACTCCGTGGGCGAACGGGGTTCACGCGAACGCCGCCGGGTGGTCCGCGGCGACCGGTGGCGGGACGCCCCGAACGGGAGTCCGTCTCACAGGCGTCGGGGGCCTGCGCCGTCCTCGGCGAGCGCGTCGCCGGGGTTCAGCAGGGCACAGGCCTTCATCGAGAGGCAGCCGCAGCCGATGCAACCCGTGAGTTCGGCCTCCAGCCGTTCGATGGTCTGCCGGCGCTCCTCCAGGCGGCGTTTCCAGCCGCGGGAGGCACGCTGCCACTCGTCGTGGCTCGGCGGCCGGTCGAGCGGGACGTCGGCGAACGCCTCCCGGAGGTCCTGCAGCGGGATGCCGATCCGCTTCGCCACCGAGATCAGGGCGACCCGGCGCAGCATGTGCCGGGGGTAGCGGCGCTGGTTGCGCTCGTCGCGTTCGGACGCGATCAGGCCGAGCTCCTCGTAGAACCGCAGGGCGGACACCGCCGCGCCGGTCCGTGCGCTGACCTCGCCGATGGCCAGCCAGTCGTCCGGGGTGGCCCTGGCCTCGCCGGGCTGTCGGGTCGTCATGCACCGCCTCCTGTTGACCTCAAGTTTACTTGAGGCCCTACGGTCGGCCGTGCCAGAACGGCGAGCAGCACCGACCGGAGAGGACGGCAGCCCGATGACGTTTGTGATCGCCCTGCCCTGTGTGGACGTCAAGGACAAGGCATGCCTGGAGGAGTGCCCCATCGACTGCATCTACGAGGGGGAGCGGATGCTGTACATCCACCCCGACGAGTGCACCGACTGCGGCGCCTGCGAGCCGGTCTGCCCGGTCGAGGCGATCTACTTCGAGGACGACACCCCGGAGCCGTGGCGGCAGTTCAACACGGCGAACGCCGAGTTCTTCACCGACCTCGGCTCCCCGGGCGGCAGCGCCAGGCTCGGCCCGATCGGGAAGGACCATCCGATGGTGGCGGCGCTGCCGGTCCAGGACACCGCCTGACCCGCGAGGGGGCGCGGGGGCCCGTCTTCACAGCCCCACGCGCCCCTGAAGTCACCACCCGAGCGCCTTTCTGAAGACGGTGCCTAGGCCTCGCTGATGTTGACCA
>NZ_JBEYFP010001244.1:0-1377 GCF_040634455.1 Kitasatospora sp. NPDC007106 | reverse complement strand
GCCGGGTTCTACGGGCACCAGGGCCTCGCCCCGTTCGTCACGCCGGAGGCCATGCAGCGCCTGAGCAGCACCTCCCCCGGCCGCCGGGCGCTGCGCCGTCAGGTGTTCAACGCCCTGCGGGACTTCGGACGCGACGGCGGCTCGCCGGTGCCGTGGCCGTGGCTGTACGGCGACGGGATGGCCGTCCCGCCGCGCACCCCGCTGCAGCACATGGCCCTCTCGCCGACCCAGTACCGGATGTTCCAGTACTGGGCGGACGGCGAGTTCGAGGACGACTGGGGCTCGCCCGACGTCCGGCCGGTGCACCGGCTCGCGGACCTGCCCGTCGCCGGGCAGCCCGCCGCACTGGACCGCGCCGCCCTGGACTTCTGCCTCGCGGACGCGTTCCACCCCGGCTGCGAGGTCACCTGGCCGATCCGCCACCCCTCGATGTACATGGCGCCGTTCCGGATCCGGCACCGCTCCGCCGACCGGCCGGAGCCGTCGTACGGCACGGTGCTCACCCCGGAGACGGCGCTCTCGGTCAACGGGCCGCTGTACGCCCAGGGGCCGGGCGACCTGACCCGGTGGATGGCGGTGCCGTGGCAGACCGACACCGCGAGCTGCCGCTCCGGGTACGAGCTGGCGCTGAGCCCGCGCCACGACCCCTACCTGCCGACCTTCTGGCCCGCCCGGGTGCCCAACCACGTCCTGACCGAGGAGGACTACCGGGTGGTGGCGGACGAGGGCCGGCCGCTCGACGAGCGGACGGAGGCCTTCGAACGGCGGGCGGTGTGGCTGCGCGGCCTCAAGGGGCAGAACGCCGAGCAGCTCAACCAGATGATCGACGACTGGTACCGGCTCGGCATCGTCGAGGTGCGGCACTCGACCGGCCGGTCGCCCGGTGCCGAGACGGCCGTCCGGCGGCCGCCGAGGGTGCAGACCGTCACGACCGCCGGATGGGCGCCGAGCAGGCCGCCGGTCGCCTCGTCCCAGACCTGCAGGGTCCGCGCCGCGTCCATGGTCAGCAGCACGGCGCGGCCGTCCAGCTCGGTGCGTTCCACCAGGGCGACGACCTCGCCGACCGGGCGGCCCGTCCGCAGGTCGCGGACCGTGACGGCCTCGTCGGTGTCGAGGCCGAGGACCAGCGGGCGGCCGTCGACCTCGGCCACGGCGAGGGCCAGCGCCTCGGCCGTCACCGAGGAGAGCCGGTCGGTGCGGCCGGACGGCCAGGCGTGCACCTGCTGCCCGGTCGCCGTGTCCCAGACCCGGACGGTGGTGTCGCGGCCCGCCGACACCACCATCGGGCGGCCGTCGACCACGGCCACGGCCACCGCCTTCGCCGGGCCGTCGTGGCCGGTGAGGGTCCGCCGCAGGCGTGGGTCCGCGGCGGGTCCG
>NZ_JBEYFP010001243.1:0-1377 GCF_040634455.1 Kitasatospora sp. NPDC007106 | reverse complement strand
GCCGACCGCGCCGTGCGTGGCGGCGACCACCCAGCCGCCGAGCAGCAGGACGGAGCCGTGCGCGAAGTTCACCCCGGTGCTGGCGAGCGGCGACATGGAACTCGACCCGCAGGCCCGCCGCGCCCACCGGGCCGGCGTCGAACTGTCGCTCACACTGCGCGAGTTCGACCTGCTGGCGTTCTTCCTCCGGCACCCGGGCCGGGCGTTCGGCCGGGAGGAGCTGATGCAGCAGGTGTGGGGCTGGGAGTTCGGCGACCTGTCCACGGTGACCGTCCACGTCCGCCGGCTGCGCGAGAAGATCGAGGACGATCCGGCGGCGCCGCGCCTGATCACGACGGTCTGGGGCGTCGGCTACCGCTTCGACCCGGTGGGGAGCTGACACCGCCATGAGGGACCTGATGCTGATCGCCGCCTTCGCCGCCCTGGGCGCCGGCGCGGCCGGCCTGCTCGGCTGGCCGGCGGTGCGGCTGCTGCGCCGCCGGTCGGTCGCGCTCTCGCTGCTGTGCGTGGCCGTGGTGACGGTGCTGGCGATGACCACCGGCACGGTGGCGGTGGCGCAGGCGATGTTCCTCTCGGAGCACGACCTCGGCGTGGTCGTCACGGTGACCCTGATGGCCGCGGTCGTCTCGGTGGCCACCGCGGCGCTGCTGGGCCGGCAGGTGGTGGCGGGCAGCCGGGCGTTGGCGGCGGCCGCCCGGACGGTGGGCAGTGAGGGCGGCTTCGCCCCGCCGGTGCAGCCGCTCGGCAGCGAACTCGCCCAGCTCAGCGAGGAGCTGGCGGCGACCAGTGCCCGGCTGGCGGAGTCGCGCCGGCGCGAGCAGGCCCTGGAGCAGTCGCGCCGGGAGCTGATCGCCTGGATCTCGCACGATCTGCGCACCCCGCTGGCGGGCCTGCGGGCGATGGCGGAGGCGCTGGAGGACGGGGTCGCCGAGGACCCGCCGCGCTACCTGGCCCGGATGCGCACCGAAGTGGACCGGCTGACCGGCATGGTGGACGACCTGTTCGAGCTGTCCCGGATCCAGGCGGGTGCGCTGACGCTCTCACCGTCCCGGGTGTCGGTGTACGACCTGGTCGGCGACGCGATCGCCGGCGCGGCCCCGCTGGCCCGCGAGCGCGGCGTCCGGCTGGCGGGCGGCGCGGTGGCCGCCGAGCCGGTCGAGGTGGACGGCCGTGAGATCACCCGGGTGCTCGGCAACCTGCTGGTCAACGCGATCCGCTGTACCCCCGCGGACGGGGTGGTGGCGGTCGCGGCGCGGCGCGCGGAGGACGAGGTGCTGGTCTCGGTGACGGACGGCTGCGGCGGCATCCCCGAGGCCGACCTGCCGCGGGTCTTCGAGACCGGCTTCCGCGGCGGCGCCGCCCGGACCCCGCGGAGCA
>NZ_JBEYFP010001242.1:0-1378 GCF_040634455.1 Kitasatospora sp. NPDC007106 | reverse complement strand
GGCGGCCCGGACGACCGCTCCGGCCGCCACCGCGAGCGCCACCGCTGCCACGAGCGTCACCACCGCCGCGAGCGCTCCGGCCGCGCCGACCACACCGACGCGCCGTCGTCGTGACGGTGGCTCACCGCACGTGCCGGGCACACCCGCCCGAGTGCACGACCGGATCGCTGCCGAGGCCGTCCCCCGTCCTCGTGCACCGCCGGTCGGGCGCGGTGGGCGGCCCGGCCGCGGCCGCGGAAATCCGCTGGGAGGCACCGGCCCCGCCCGACCAGAATGACCGCATGCCGCACCACGCCGAACAGTTGCTCGCCGACGTCGACCCGCTCCCGTACCCGGACCGCCAGCGGCTCGTCGCCCGCAGAGCCCGCGAACTCGCCGCCGACGGGCAGCTCCCCGCGCTGCTGTCCGAACTGGAGCACTCCGGCGTGTACGGCCGCCGGCTCGCCGCGCTCGCCGCGTCGGCCGGCCGCGCCACCGAGTACCTCACCGAGCGGCTGACCGACCCCGACCCGGTGGTCCGCGGGTACGCCCTGCGGGCCGCCCGCACCCAGGACGTCCCGGACGAGGCCATCGAGGCGGCCTTCACCGGCGCCTCCTGCACCCTGCGCCGGCAGCTCGCCCGGGTCGTCCGGCACGGCCGCCGGCACCGGCTCGCCGAACGGCTGGTGGGCCGCCTGCGCGCCGAGTGGGGCGACGCCGAGGCCGGCCGGCTGCTCTCCGCCTGCAGCCCCGAGTTCGTCGCCCGGACCCTGCCCGACCTCGCGCACGCCGTCCCGCTCGCACCCCTCGCCGCGCGCTTCCCGGACGAGGTCCTGGACCACCTGGAGCGGGTCCTCGCCGAGCACCCCGGGACGCTGCGGCTCGGGCAGTCGCCCGAACTCGCCGACGTCCTCGCCGCCACCGTGCGGGCCCGCCCCGAACGGGCCCTCGACCTGCTGGAGCGGTTCGGCCCGGACCTCCCGCTGCGCCACGACCTCCTGCCATCGCTGGCCGCCGCCGACGCCGAACGCACCGTCCGGCTCCTCACCGACCCGCGGCGCGGCACGTCCGGGCCCCACAGCCTGCCGCCCACGAGCGGCACCCTGCGCCGGCTGGTGCGCGCCCACCCGCCCTCGCTCCCCGCCCTCGGCCGCCACTGGCTGGCCGTGCCCCGCTGCTTCGCCGCCCTGCTGCGCGCCCTCCCGCCGGGCCGGCGCGACGCGTTCCTCGACGGCGTGTACGACGGCGCCGTCCCGCGGGCGGCCGAACTCCCCCTCCTGCTGCCGCTGTTCCCGCACACCCGGCGCCACGCCGAGGCACGGCGGCAGGTCGCCGCACTCCGCGCCCAGGGCCGCCCCTGGGCCGGGATCGCGTCCTTCCTGGCACACCTGCCCACCGG
>NZ_JBEYFP010001241.1:0-1381 GCF_040634455.1 Kitasatospora sp. NPDC007106 | reverse complement strand
GGGCCCGGGGGCTCACGCGCCGGACACCTGGGCGAGCTGGCCGACGGCCGCGGTGACGGCCATCGCGAGTCCGCCGCCGATGACGACGCGCAGGGTCGGGCGGAGGACGGCCGTGCCGGCGGCGAGGGCGGCGAGCACGCCCGCCAGGGCGAGGCCGCAAAGGGTGACGGCGACGATCAGCCACAGGCGTGCGCCGGCCGATCCTGCGAGCAGGCCGAGGAAGGGGACGAGTCCGCCGGCGAGGAAGCTGGCGGCGGAGGCGAGCGCGGCCTGGACCGGACGGGCGGCGGTGTGTTCGCTCTGGCCGAGCTCGTCGCGCAGATGGGCCTGGAGCGGGTCGGCCTCGTGCAGGGCCTCGGCGACCTGCCGGGCGAGGTCGCGCGGGACGCCGCGGCCTTCGTAGATGGCGGTGAGTTCGTCGAGTTCCGCCTCCGGTGCTTCGGCGAGTTCGCGGGCCTCCTTGGCCCGGTCGGCGGTCTCGACGTCGACCTGGGAGCTGACGGAGACGTACTCGCCGACGGCCATCGACATCGCACCGGCGGAGAGGCCCGCCAGGCCGCCGGTGACGACGGTGGAGGTGCTCGCCCCACTGGCGGCGAGGCCGACCATCAGACTGGCGACGGAGACCAGACCGTCGTTGGCGCCGAGCACGGCGGCCCGCAGCCACCCGGCCCGGCCGGCGGCGTGGCTCTCCCGGTGCGGACCGAGCCTGTCGAAGAAGGTCATCCGTGCGGTGTCCCTGGGCGAGGGGGTACCTGGGCGTTCGAGTCGTCCTGGTCAGTATCGGCAGGCGGTGGGCGGTTGTCGCGCCCGGAGGACCGCTTGGTGACCGCCGGGGCCCGTGTCACCCGGCCGTGCGCCCTCGCGGGGCCGCGGCGCCGGGTCGTGCCTCGCCGAGACCCCGGACGACCTGCGCGCCAACCGGCGACCCGTGAGGGACGTGTCCCCGATGCCTCGTCAGCTCCTCCCGTTCCAGCGGAATCCGGCCGCTTGCGGTCGGAGGCCGGTCGTGATGCCTTCTACGCCGCCGTGCCCCACCGCGACGTCGAGGAGATGGGATCGATCAACGCTGTGACAGGTCGGGCGTTCCCCCGCATGGCTCTTCGACCTGAGTGACATGCCCGGACGCCGCAGGCGCCGCACGCACCCGCGCCGCATCGCCGCCGAGTGCGGCTTCGCCGTGGTCGCGGGCGACGTGCCCGGCCGCGGCGACCGGCCCGTGGACGAGGAGCCCGACCGGATCGAGGACTGCGGGCCGCCGCGTCGGCGAAGGCCCCCGATCCGAGCGCTCGCAGCAGCCGGTCCGACCCGGCCCCCGACTCGACGCCCCGCCCGTACGGCAGCTGGTCGGCCGAGGCCGGCCGACCGGCGCAGGATGCAG
>NZ_JBEYFP010001240.1:0-1381 GCF_040634455.1 Kitasatospora sp. NPDC007106 | reverse complement strand
CGACCGGCGGCGGGCCCCACCCGCGCCGGCCCGGCGAACCCATGGGGTCACCCGCTGGAGGAGCAACTCCCAGGCGCCATCCGCCGACCAGCGGCGATGCCGCTCGTGCACCGTCTTCCACAGCCCGCGGCGCTCCGGCAGATCGCGGCACTGCACACCTGTCCGGACCCGGTACAGCACTCCGTCGATTACCTGCCGGTGGTCCCGCCACCGGCCACGGCGTCGGTTTCTCACCGGCAGAAGCGGCTCAAGTCGCTCCCACTGGGGGCCAGTCAGATCACCCCTGTGTTCGCCAGTCCTGTCAACGACTCGACTGATCGGCGGGGCACTGCCTGACTCCTGACCCACAGTCATGAGCGGAGTCGTCGGAGAAAGCCGGGAGCGAGCGTCGAAGATCGCTGGGTATAGTGCAGGCGCTTCGCCCCGATGACCCCGTCGCCGAGGAGGCCGTCCCATGGAACCCGTCACGCTGATCACCGGTGGCTCGACCGGAATCGGCGCCGCCACCGCCCGCGCCCTGCTCAAGCAGGGCCACCGCGTGGCCGTCACCGGACGCGACGCGGGCAAGCTGGCCGCCTTCGCCACCACCGCGGGGGCGGGCGAGCGGCTGCTGACGATCACCGGCGACGCCGGCGAAGCGGATGACGTCGCCGCCGCCGTCCGCTACGTGCTGGACACCTGGGGCCGGCTGGACAACGTCATCGCCAACGCCGGTTTCTCCCTGCCCGGCAACCTGGAGACCCACGCCCCCGAGGACATGCGCGCCATGATCCTCACCAACGTCCTGGGCCCCGCCCTGCTGATCCAGGAGACCCTGCCCCACCTGAGGACCTCCAAGGGCCGAATCGTGATCATCGGCTCGGTCGCCGGCGTCCGCCACACCCCCGGCAACCTCTACTCCGTCACCAAGTGGGCCGCGCACGCCCTCGCCGAGAACACCCGCCTCCTGGTCGGCCAGGACGGGGTCGGCGTCACCGTTGTCGCCCCCGGCATCGTGGACACCCCCTTCTGGCACGGCCGCGGCGGCACCCCCGAGGCAGCCGCCACGATGACCGCCGAGCAGATCGCGGACACCATCGTGTTCGCCGTCAACCAGCCCGCGGGCGTGGACATCAACCACATCACGGTCCGGCCGACGGGGCAGGTCGGCTGAGGCAGAGCTCCCAAGGGTCGTACGGGAAGGCGCCTTTGGCCCCGCCAAGCATGGTGTTGCGCGGGCCGGGGGCGCCTTCGGATCCGGGCCACCACCCCGCGGCGTTCCTGAGCACCGTTACCGCCGCTGCCTTGATCATCTGGCTTTGGACTTGAGAGGGCATTTGATGTGAACGGATTGCCCTTTATGCCCTAGTAAGTCCCTCGCCAGGTTGGTGTGGTCTCGTCC
>NZ_JBEYFP010001239.1:0-1383 GCF_040634455.1 Kitasatospora sp. NPDC007106 | reverse complement strand
CGGGGTCGCGGGTGAGCTCCAGGTGCCAGCCGCCGCGGCCGGGGCCCGCCGGATCACCCTGCGGGTGCTCGGCCACAACACCCCGGCCCGCCGACTGTACGAGCGCTGCGGCTTCACGGTGGAGGGCGTGCTGCGCGAGGAGTTCCTGCTGGACGGCGCCTACGTGGACGACGTCTGGATGGGCCGTCCGCTGGCCGACTGACGTCCCGCCAGGGGCCGCCGGCGCCCGGCCGGTCCAAGTCGTGACCTTGCCTCCCCTGCCGGGCCGTGCCCCGGGACCGGTACCGTACGGCCGTGAGCACATCGATTCCTCCCGGCTGGTACCCGGTCCCGGAGCCCGGGCCGGGCGGCACCGCGCAGGAACGCTGGTGGGACGGCAACGCCTGGACCGCCGAGGTCCGGGCCGCCCAGTCCGCAGCGGCCCCGCAGCCCGCGCAGATCGCCGACGCCCCGACCCAGGCCTGGAGCGGCCAGGCCGTCCCGCAGCCCGGGTACGGCTACCCGCAGCAGCAGCCGGGGCAGTACGGCTACCCGCAGCCCGGCCCGCCGTACGCCTACCCGTCGACGGCGACCGGACCGAAGAACCGCAACGGCCTGATCATCGGCATCGCCGGCGGCGTGCTGGCCCTCGCCGTGGTGGCCGCCGTGGTGCTGGTGGCCTCGGGCGGCGACGACGATCCGCCGGTGGTCACGGCACCGCCGCCGGTGAGCTTCTCCGCCTCCCCGCGGACGAGCCCGAGCCTGCCGCGCACCAGCCCCAGCCCGCGCAGCAGCACGCCGCCGCTGGCCGGCAGCACGATGACCGACGTGGTGCACGGCTGGCGCGTGCCGCGGCCCACCGGCTGGACGGTGCACGCCAGCAGCGGTGCGAGCGCCGTCTACGAGGTCACCGGCCCGTACGACTGCGGCATGGAGTCGCAGTGCATCCGCGGCCAGTTCTCGGTCGAGACGGTGTCGGTGCCCGGGACCGACGCGGCCACGGTCGCGAAGGCCCAGATGGCCGAGTACGCCCCGCGGATCTTCGGCGACCTCACCGGCCACGAGGAGATGGCCTCCGGGCCGATCGTGGTCGCGGGCGCCATCGGCTACGCGGTGCGCTGGCACGTCACGCCGAAGCAGGGTGCCGCCGGCTACGTGCTGATGGTGGCCGTGCCGGACGCCCACGGCAGCGGCTTCGTGCTGATGCACGGCGGCGTGGACGACGACCCGCAGGCGCCCCCGTTCGGCACCATCGACGCGATCGTCAGCGGCATCCGCTCCACCACCTCGGGCAGCGGAGCCTGACCCGCCCCCGGCCGGCACCGCGGGGCCGGGCGGGGCCGTCACGTCGGCCCCTTCGGGATATCACACCTCTTAACAACAGTAACCACAATAAATATATGG
>NZ_JBEYFP010001238.1:0-1385 GCF_040634455.1 Kitasatospora sp. NPDC007106 | reverse complement strand
CGGCGAACTGCTGGAGCGGATCGCCGCCGCCGACGTCGTGGTGCACGCCGGGGACTGGACGGACACCGCCACCCTGGACCTGTTCGAGGAGCGCGCCGCCCGCCTGGTCGCCGTGCACGGCAACAACGACGGACCGGAACTGCGCGCCCGGCTGCCCGGGACCGCCCGCGCCGAACTGGACGGGCTGCGGCTCGGCGTCGTCCACGAGACCGGCCCCGCCCGCGGGCGCGAGGAGCGCTGCGCCGCGCTGCACCCCGGCCTGGACGTGCTGGTCTTCGGCCACAGCCACATCCCCTGGGACACCACCGCCGAGGGCGGGATGCGCCTGCTCAACCCCGGCTCGCCGACCGACCGGCGCCGGCAGCCGTACTGCACCTACATGACCGCCCGCATCGAGGCGGGCAGCCTGGTCGGGGTGGAACTGCACCGGCTGCCGCCGCGGCACTGAGACGCCCCGCCGGCGCCCGCGGGAGTCGCGGGCACCGACGGGGCGTGTGGAAGGGGCGTGCGGTGGGCGGGGTGTGCGACCGGGTCAGCCGACGAAGCCGAGGGCGGCGACCGCGCCGATCGCGCCGAGTCCCATGAAGACCGGCATCAGGACCTTGATCTCCACCCAGCTGCCGGCCCGGAAGCGCATCGCCTTCGGCGGGCCGATCGGGTACCAGCGCTTGCGGCCGATCGGGATCGGCCACAGCACCGGGCAGCCGGAGACGGTCAGCGCGTCACCCAGGCAGTGCACCAGGGCGCCCAGCGCCACCGGCAGGCCGATCCACAGATAGTCCTGGCCGGGCTGGTCGAACAGCCAGTTCGCGCCGTTGCCCGGCTTGTCGAGCACGCTGGCGAGCGTCCAGGCGCTGGTCGCGCCGAGCAGCCAGACCAGGATGTCGCTGGACATCCGGGCCTGCCGCCACAGCAGCCCCTCGACGGCCAGCACCATGTGGATGAAGAGCACCACCAGGACGCCCCAGCGGTCGCCGTACGCCGAGAACAGCGAGGCCACCACGCCGGACAGCGCGGCCCAGAGCCAGGTGTGGGTGAGGGTGCGGTGGCCGCCGTTGCGGCGCGGGTCGCCCTTGCCGCGGGTCGCCTTGTAGGTGGCGGCACCGATCTTGTCGATGACCTCGCACAGGCCGCGCGACAGCGGACCGAAGGCGCGGGAGACGGTGGCCGCCTTGTGGTCGAGGTCGGGGGCGAGCGCGGCGCCCGCCGAGATCAGCGCACCCGCCAGCAGGACGGGCCAGGGCATGGGCCGGTCCAGCGCGTACGCGGCCGCTCCTGCGGCCAGCCAGGCCGCCGCTCCGGAGAGCGCGTGTGCCGGTCCCATCATGGTGCTTCCCACCCCATCGCCGCGGTACGGGCGCCGTTGCGCGCCCCTGGTAGGGGCG